>NZ_JAFLJN010000004.1:0-108759 GCF_018682595.1 Janthinobacterium sp. JC611 | reverse complement strand
GCCGGCGCCTGCGCGTACTTGTGAGTACGCGCGCGCCGGCCCCGCCGCCACTACCGCGGAGTTTTATCATGCCCACCGACATTCCCCCGGCGCCAGCCGCCATCCCCTTGTTAACGCTCGATAACATCGGCAAGTCCTATGTCGGCCCCGTCCTCGGTGGCGTGGGCCTGCGCTTCGCCCCCGGCCAGGTGCTGGCGCTGACGGGAGAAAATGGCGCGGGCAAGAGCACCTTGTCAAAGATCATTTGCGGCCTGGAGCAAGCCACTACGGGCACGATGCTGCTCGACGGCAAACCTTACCAGCCCGCCTCGCGCGGCGCCGCCGAGGCGCTGGGCATCCGCATGGTGATGCAGGAACTCAATTTGATTCCCACCTTGTCGATCGCGGAAAACCTGTACCTGAAGAATCTGCCGCAGCGTTTCGGCTTCATCGACCGTACGCGCCTCGAACGCGATGCGCGCGAACAGATGGAAAAAGTCGGCCTGGGCGGCCTCGACCCGTGGACACTCGTGGGTGAACTGGGCATCGGCCACCAGCAAATGATCGAGATCGCGCGCAACCTGATCGGTGCCTGCCGCCTGCTGGTGCTCGACGAACCGACGGCCATGCTGACGCACCGCGAAGTCGAGCTGCTGTTCCTGCAGATCGAACGCCTGAAAGCCGACGGCGTGTGCATCATCTATATTTCCCACCGCCTGGAAGAACTCAAGCGCGTGGCCGACCGCATCGCCGTGCTGCGCGACGGCCAGCTGGTGTGCGATGACGACATCGCCGGCCACTCCGCCGCCGACCTGGTCAGCCTGATGGTGGGCCGCTCGGCCGACGATGCGGTGGACTTGAGCGGGCGCACCATCGGCGCGCCGCTGCTGCGCGTGCGCGGACTGGCGCGCGGCAAGGTGGTCAACCCGACCTCGTTCGACTTGCGCGCCGGCGAAATCCTCGGCATCGCCGGCTTGATCGGCTCGGGCCGCACGGAATTGCTGCGCTTGATCTTCGGCGCCGACCGCGCCGACGCCGGTGAGGTGTTCCTCGGTGACAGCGCCACGCCCGCCGCCTTGCACTCGCCGCAGGCGGCCGTGCAAGCGGGCATCGCCATGATCACGGAAGACCGCAAGGGACAAGGTTTATTGTTGCGCCAGTCCATCGCCGTGAATACGACCCTGGCGTCGCTCGATACCGTCAGTGGCGCGGGCTGGCTCAACGACGCGGCCGAAGCGACGGTGGCCGACGATTACATCGGGCGCCTGGGCATCCGTTCGCGCAACAGCGCGCAAACGGTGGCCGAGCTGTCCGGCGGCAACCAGCAAAAGGTGGTGATCGCCCGCTGGCTGTACCGCGACTGTCCCGTCATGCTGTTCGACGAGCCCACGCGCGGCATCGATATCGGCGCCAAGTTTGATATTTATCAGGTGCTGGCCGAACAGGCGCGCCAGGGCAAGGGCCTCGTCATCGTCTCGAGCGACTTGCGCGAACTGATGCTGATTTGCGACCGCATCGCCGTGATGAGCGCGGGCAGCATCGTCGACACCTTCGAGCGCGGCGCCTGGAGCCAGGACGCGCTGCTGTCGGCCGCCTTCTCCGGCTATTTGACCCCCACTTCCACTCCAGCTGCGGCCTGATCCGCCGGAAAGATTCCCATGACCACCCATTCCTCTCCTTCGTATCTGCAGCGCAGCCTGGCCGACCTGAAAAACTATGCGGGCCTGATCGGCGCCCTGCTGGCCATGTGCGTGCTGTTCTCGTTTGCCAGCGAAAACTTTTTTACTTTGGCTACCCTCAGCACCCTGTCGAACAATATCCCGACCCTGGTCGTGATGGCCGTCGGCATGACGTTCGTGCTGATCATCGGCGGCATCGATCTGTCCGTCGGTTCCGTGATGGCGCTGGCCGCTTCCGTGCTGTCCCTGGCCGTCGTGCACTGGGGCTGGCCCGTGTGGAGCGCGGCCCTGCTGGGCATGTTCGTCGCCGCCCTGTGCGGCGCGACGACTGGCCTGATTTCCGTCGGCTGGCGCATTCCCTCGTTCATCGTGTCCTTGGGCGTGCTGGAAATGGCGCGGGGCCTGGCCTATCAAGTGACGAACTCGCGCACGGAATACATCGGCAGCGCCGTCGACGGCATCAGCTCGCCAATCGCCTTCGGCCTGTCGCCCGCCTTCATCGCCTCGATCGCCATCGTCGTCATCGGCCACCTGGTGCTCACGCGCACGGTGCTGGGACGTCACTGGATCGGCATCGGCACGAATGAGGAAGCCGTGCGGTTGTCCGGCATCAATACGAAGCCGTCGAAAGTGCTGGTGTTTGCCTTGATGGGCTTTCTTGCCGGCGTGGGCGCGCTGTTCCAGGTGTCGCGCCTGGAAGCGGCCGACCCGAACGGTGGCGTGGGCATGGAATTGCAAGTGATCGCCGCCGTCGTGATCGGCGGCACGAGCCTGATGGGCGGGCGCGGTTCCGTCATCAGCACCTTCATCGGCGTGCTGATCATTTCCGTGCTGGAAGCGGGCCTGGCGCAAGTGGGCGTGTCGGAACCCGTGAAACGCATCGTCACGGGCCTGGTGATCGTCGCCGCCGTGGTGCTCGACACCTACCGCCGCCGCGGCGAACGCGCCTAAGCGACGCATCGCCCATGGCAACCATCAAGCAAGTGGCGCAGGCGGCGGGGGTGTCGTTCACCACCGTCTCGCACGTCCTCAACAATACCCGCCCCGTCAGCGACGAGGCGCGCCGCGCCGTGCTGGCGGCGGCGGAACAATTGCATTACGTGCCCAGCGCGCTGGCGCGTTCCCTGCGCAGCCGCAGCACGGGCACCATCGGCTTGATCATTCCCAATAATACGAACCCGTATTTTTCGGAAGTGGCGCGCGGCATCGAGGACAGCTGCTACGCGGCCGGCTACAGCGTGATCTTGTGCAATTCCGATGACGACCCCGTCAAGCAGCGCGACTACCTGAACGTGCTGCTGACCAAGCGCTGCGATGGCCTGATCCTGTCCGCGCTGGCCGACAGCGACGGCGAATTGCTGCGCAAGATGAAGGTGCCGGCCGTTCTGCTCGACCGTGCGCCCAGCGACCTGTCCATCGATGCCGTGGCCGTCGACAACCGCGCCGGCGGCGCCCTGGCGGCGCGCCATTTGCTGGGCCTGGGACGCCGGCGCCTGGCCTGCATCGCCGGTCCCCGCGAAGTGAGCATTTCCAACGAGCGCATCGCCGGCGTGCGCGGCGCCATGACGGACGCGGGCGTGGTCCTGGCCGACGCCCTGTGCCGCCATGCGGACTTTACCAGCGCGGGCGGCTACGCGGCCGCGCTGGACTTGCTGGCGCTGCCCAAGGGCCAGCGTCCGGACGCCTTGTTCTGCTGTAACGACTTGATGGCCTTCGGCGCCTTGCGCGCCGCCGCCGAGCGCGGCATTGCCGTGCCGGGCGAGCTGGCCGTCGTCGGCTTCGACGATATCGACCTGGCCAGCTTCGTGCACCCGGCCTTGACCAGCGTGGCGCAAAATACGCGCGAGCTGGGCCACATCACGGCGGCCTGCCTGCTGGCGCGCATCGCCGACCCCGCCCTGCCGCGCCAGCAGCGCAGCATCGCCCCCGCACTGCACGTGCGCGGCTCCAGCGCGGCCGCCGCGCCGGCCCCTTTTTCTTCACCTGCAACTGAACTGATGGGAATGACATCATGATCGTGGTTATCGGCAGCATCAATATGGACCTGGTCTTGCGCGTGCCGCGCATGCCCCTTCCCGGCGAAACCCTGACGGGCGGCGCGTTTCGCACCATTCCTGGCGGCAAAGGTGCCAACCAGGCCGTGGCCTGCGCGCGCCTGAGCGGCAAGGTGGCGGGCGCCCAGCAAGTGGCCATGGTCGGCTGCGTGGGCGACGACGCGTTCGGCGCCACCCTGCGCGCGGCGCTCGTCGGTGACGGCATCATCGACAGCCACGTCACGACCTTGCCGGGCGTGGCGTCCGGCATCGCCTCGATCCTGGTGGACGACAATGGCCAGAACAGCATCGTCATCGCCGGCGGCGCCAACGATTTACTGAGCCCCGCGCATATCGACGCGGCCAAGGAGCTGATCGAACAGGCCGATATCGTCGTGCTGCAGCTGGAAACGCCGATGACCACCGTCGTGCACGCCATCAAATTGGCCCGCTCGCTGGGCAAGACCGTGGTGCTGAACCCGGCCCCGGCGGCCAGCCTGCCGGACGGCGTGCTGGAACTGGTCGACTACCTGATTCCGAATGAAATCGAAGCGGCCATGCTGGCCGGCGTCAGCCCGGACGGCGCGGATGCCAAGGCGCTGGCCGCCGCGCTGCAAAAGCTGGGCAGCGACAACGTCATCATCACCTTGGGTGCCAAGGGCGTGCACGCGGCCCTGTATGGCGGCGATTACGACTTCCCGGCCGAAGTGGTGCAAGCCGTCGACACGACGGCCGCCGGCGACACCTTCATCGGCGGTTTCGTGGCGGGCCTGGCGTCCGGCATGGACGAGGCCGAAGCGATCCAGCAAGGCCAGCGCGCGGCCGCCTGGAGCGTCACCAAGCCTGGCGCGCAAACCTCGATCCCCCACTTGCACGAGCTGTTCTAACGACACCACGCCCATGAAAAAATCACCGCTGCTTAATATTGCGCTGTCGCAAATGATCGCTTCGCTCGGCCATGGCGACATGCTCGTCATCGGCGACGCGGGCTTGCCGTCGCAGCCGGGCGTGCCCCTGATCGACCTGGCCCTGACGCGCGGCATCCCCGGCTTCATCGACACCGTCAACACGGTATTGACTGAAATGCAGGTGGAATACCATCTGCTCGCCAGCGAGTTGCCGCAGCATAATCCGACCATGGCGGCGCAGGTGGCGGCCTTGTCCCTGCCCGATGCGCGCCAGGTGACGCACGAGGAGTTCAAGCAATTGTCGAAGGGCGCGCGCGCCATCGTGCGCACGGGCGAGTGCAGTCCGTACGCCAACATCATTTTGGTGGCCGGCGTCGTGTTCTAGCGCACATAAACGCGAAATGGTTTGCCAAAAACATCAACGCACTTGTCCTCACTGAAATAATTGTTCATCGGCAAAAGGGGCGGCTACAATAGCCTTACCCCTGCCAGCCTGGCAGCTTCCTGTGGTGTTCCGCCATGCCGATGAAAGCCCCCGACGCTTTCCGCCTTGTCTTGCCGCCCGCCGGCAGGCTGGCGCGCGCCTGGCGCGGCCTTTTTTTCCTGCTGCTGTGCCTGGCCACACCGGCCCGGGCGCTGGAAGCCGTTTCCCTGCACCTCAATTTCACGCATCAGTTCCAGTTCGCCGGCTATTACGCGGCCATCGAGCAAGGCTATTACCGCGAGGCGGGGCTGGACGTGACCCTGGTCGAAGGCGGCGGTGTGCCGCTTGCCGAGGCGGCCGTGCTGACGGGCAAGGCCGAGTATGGCGTGGGCAACAGCACCTTGTTGCTCAGCCGGCTGGCGGGCAAGCCCCTGGTGGTGCTGGCCGTGGTGTTCCAGCATTCGCCCAGCGTGCTGCTGATGCGCCAGCATGGCGGCGCGCCCGACGTGCGCCGGCTGGCAGGCGCCCCCGTGATGATAGGCGCGCCTGCCGATGCGGCGTCCGCTTCCAATGAGGTGTTGCTGTTCCTGCAGAAAATGGGCGTCGCGCCGCAGCAGATGCGCCATTTGCCGCCCAGCTACCGGGTCGAGGATTTGATCGATGGCAAGGTCGATGCGATAGCCGCGTATTCCACCAACGAACCGGACTACCTGGACCGGGCGGGCTTTCCCTATTACCAGTTTACGCCGCGCACGGCCGGTATCGATTTCTACGGCGACAACTTGTTTACCAGCGAGCACGAGCTGCGCCGCCATCCCGAGCGCGTGAAGGCGTTCCGCGCGGCCAGCCTGCGCGGCTGGCAATACGCGATGGCGCACCGCGAGGAAATGGCGCGCGTGATCCATGCCAAATACAGCCAGCGCCATGATCATGCGCATCTGCTGTACGAGGCGCAGCAGATGGAATTGCTGCTGCAACCCGTGCTGGTGGAGCTCGGCTACATGAATCCCGAGCGCTGGCAGCACATCGCCGACACGTATGCGGACATGGGCGTGCTGCCGCGCAATGCCACGGACAGCCGCCTGTACCAGGGCTTCCTGTACCGCCCCGTGCCCGGCGCCGAGCTGGGCTGGCTGTACCTGTCGCTGGGCCTGGCGGGCAGCCTGCTGGCCGTGTCGGCCGCCTTTCATTTCAACAACCTGGCACGCGAGCGCCGCCGCACCGAGGAAACCATCCGCCAGGGGGAATTGCGCTTTCGCACCATGTTCGAGCAAGCGCCCATGGGCATCGCCCTGATCGATACCCTGAGCGGACAGTTTCTCGACATCAATCCGCGCTACCTGGCCATCAGCGGGCGCAGCCTGGAACACATGAAGCGCTCGAGCTGGATGGAGATCAGCCATCCCGACGACGTGGCCGGCGAGCAGGAGCAGGTGGCGCAACTGCTGGCGCGGCGCATGCAGGGCTTTCGCCACGCCAAGCGCATCGTGCGGCCCGATGGCGGCGTGGTGTGGGTCGACGCTTCCGTGACGGCCATCGCCACGGCGCGCCATGGCGGGCCGCACCACCTGTGCATGCTGGAAGACGTGACGGACAAGCGGCAAACGGAAGCGCTGATCTGGCAGCAAGCCAATTTCGATACCTTGACGCAACTGCCGAACCGGCGCATGTTCCATGAGCGTTTGCGCCAGGCGCTGGCCCAGGGCCGGCGCGACAGCCGCCGCGTCGCCATCCTGTTCATCGATCTCGACCATTTCAAGGAAGTCAACGACACGCTGGGTCACCACCAGGGCGATATCCTGCTGATCGAGGCGGCGCGGCGCATTCGCGTGGGCGTGCGCGAGACGGACACGGTGGCGCGCCTGGGCGGCGATGAATTCACGGTGATCCTGTCCGACCTCGACGATTTGCAGCAAGTCGACCGCATCGCGCGGCAGATACTCGACGGCTTGCTGGCGCCGTTCCAGCTGGGGCAGGAGCAGGCCTTCGTCTCGGCCTCGATCGGCATCACCCTGTATCCCGATGACGCGGGCACGATCGAGGACCTGCTCAAGCATGCGGACCAGGCCATGTATGTCTCGAAAGGGGCGGGGCGCAACCGCTACAGTTATTTCACGCCCGCGATGCAGGTGGCGGCCGTCAACCGCATGCGCCTGGGGGCGGACTTGCGCACGGCCCTGCGCGAACAGCAGATGCAACTGCATTACCAGCCCATCGTCGCGCTGGACAGCGGACGCATCGAGAAGGCGGAAGCCTTGCTGCGCTGGCACCATCCGCAGCGCGGTCTGGTTTGCCCGCCGGATTTCCTGGCGCTGGCCGAAAGCAGCGGCCTGATCGTGGAGATCGGCGACTGGGCGTTGCGCACGGCGGCCGCGCAATTGCTGCGCTGGCGCGCGCAGGGCCAGACCATCGGCTTGCCGGGACTGCAGCTGTGCCTGAATCAATCGCCGCTGGAATTGCAGCGCGAAGTGGAGGCGCCCGGCACCTGGTTGCGCCAGCTGGCGGCGCTCGGTGTGCCGGCCTCGGCCATCGTGCTCGACCTGCGCGAAGATGTCCTCTTACCTGGTGGCGCCAGCATGGCGCCGCGCTTGCAGCACCTGCGCGAGGCGGGTCTGCAGATCGCCCTCGACGACTTCGGCAGCGGCCATGCCTCGCTGACGCAATTGCAGCAGTGCGGCATCGATTACCTGAAGCTCGACGGCGTGCTGGTGCGCAAGCTGGCGCCCGGCGCCAGCGAACTGGTGCTGTGCGAAGCCATCGTCACCATGGCCCACAAGCTGGGCTTGCGGGTCATCGCCGAAGGGGTGGAGACCGACGAGCAGCGCGCGCGGCTGCTGGAGATCGGCTGCGATTTCGCGCAAGGCGAGCTGTTTGCGCCGCCGCTGACCAGCGAAGCGTTCGATGCCTTGCTGCACGCGCGGCGGCCCTTGCATCCTTGAAACAGGCGTGCCCTGCCACCAGATTGCCACTGGGCCTGCGGGACAGGGCTCCCGGCCTGAACGGGCTTATACTCGACGGGCTGGCGCCTGCGCCCGGCATTGCTGTCACGGGTCCTGGACCTGGAGCGCAGGCATACCTTCTTCCATTCACTCAACTCGAGGTGACCTCATGGGCATTTTCAGCAATATCTACAACAAAATCTTCCACCATTCGTCCGACGCCGCACCGGCTGCCACGCCAGCTGCCGCTACCGACGCACCGGCGGCGGCACCGGCGGCCGCTGCACCAGCGGCTGCCGTGCCCGTGGTGGACGTGGAAGTGGTGCTGGTCGACCTGGCCAGCAAGAACGCGGAAAAACTCAATTGGCGCACGTCCATCGTCGACCTGATGAAATTGCTTCAACTCGACAGCAGCCTGGCTTCGCGCAAGGAACTGGCGCAAGAGCTGCACTTCACGGGCGACACCAATGATTCGGCCAGCATGAACATCTGGCTGCACCGCCAGGTGATGATCAAGCTGGCCGAAAACGGCGGCAAGGTCCCGGAAGAACTCAAAAATTAAAGACCTGGCGGCGGCAGGGGTATCCACTGCTGCCGCTATCCAATCCCGTGGGAACTGCCTATCATGGAGTTCCCATGGCGTCATGATAGCTAAAACCAATTGAAACTATTGTGACAATCAATTTTGCATATGGGTTAAAACCCCTTACACTAGAGTCTTACTGATTCACCACACGAGAGGAAATGACTATGTCGCTGATCAATACCCAAGTTAAACCATTCAAGGCAACCGCTTACCACAATGGCAAATTCGTCGACCTGACGGAAGCGTCGCTGAAAGGCAAGTGGTCGGTATTCGTCTTCTACCCAGCCGACTTCACCTTCGTTTGCCCAACCGAACTGGAAGATCTGGCCGATCACCACGCTGAATTCCAGAAACTGGGCGTCGATGTCTACGGTATCTCGACCGATACCCACTTCGCGCACAAAGCCTGGCACGACACCTCGGACGCGATCAAGAAAGTGCAATACGCACTGATCGGCGACCCGACCGGCGCCCTGTCGCGCAACTTCGAAGTCATGATCGAAGAAGAAGGCCTGGCACTGCGCGGTACCTTCGTCATCAATCCGGACGGCTTCATCAAAGTGCTGGAAGTGCATGACAACGGCATCGGCCGTGACGCAGCGGAACTGTTGCGCAAAGTCAAAGCCGCCCAGTACGTGGCGAACCACCCAGGCGAAGTATGCCCAGCCAAATGGACGGAAGGCGCAGCCACCCTGACCCCATCGCTGGACCTGGTTGGCAAGATCTAAGTCTTGAAGCCTTGCAACATCTAGCAGCAAACAAGTAGTTACCGCGATGCCGGACCGGGTGTCCGGCCCGGCATTCGCCTAAATATTTGTAGAAAAGGAAAAAATCATGTTAGACGCAACCCTCAAAACCCAACTGAAATCCTACCTGGAAAAAGTGGTGTATCCGCTTGAGTTGGTCGCTTCTCTCGATGACAGCGCAAAAGCCCGCGAGATGAAAGAATTGCTCCAGGAAATAGTCCTGTTGAGCGACAAGATCACGCTGGTCGAGCGCACTGACGCTGGCGTACGGACCCCGTCGTTCAGCATCAACCGCCCGGGCACCGATATCGGCGTGCGTTTCGCCGGTGTGCCGCTGGGCCACGAATTCACGTCGCTGGTGCTGGCGCTGCTGCAAGTGGGCGGCCACACCATCAAGTTCGACGACGCCGTGATCGAGCAGATCCGCAACCTCGACGGCGATTACGAGTTTGAAACGTTTATTTCGCTCTCCTGCCATAACTGCCCGGAAGTGGTGCAGGCATTGAATGCGATGGCGGTGATCAACCCGCGCATCAAGGTCACCACCATCGATGGCGGCGTGTTCCCGCAAGAAGTGGAAGCGCGCCAGATCATGGCCGTGCCGATGATGTTCCTGAATGGCGAGCATTTCGGCCAGGGCCGCACGAATGTCGAGGAAATCCTCGCCAAGCTCGACACCAACGCCGGCGCTCGCCAGGCTGAGGCACTGAACAAGAAAGACGTGTTCGACGTGCTGATCGTCGGCGGCGGCCCCGCCGGCGCGGCAGCGGCCATCTACGCGGCCCGCAAAGGCATCAAGACGGGCGTGCTGGCCGAGCGTTTCGGCGGCCAGGTGCTCGACACCCTGGCCATCGAGAATTTTATCTCGGTCAAGGAAACGGATGGACCGAAGTTCGCCGTGGCGCTGGAACAGCACGTCAAGGAATACGAGGTCGACATCATGAACACCCAGCGCGCCGCGAAATTGACGCCGGGCAAGCTGGTGCAGATCGAAACGGCGAATGGCGCGATCTTGAAAGCCAAGACCGTCATCCTGGCCACCGGCGCCCGCTGGCGCGAAATCAACGTGCCGGGCGAGAAGGAATACCGCAACCACGGTGTCGCCTACTGCCCGCACTGCGATGGCCCGCTGTTCAAGGGCAAGCGCGTGGCCGTGATCGGCGGCGGCAACTCGGGCGTCGAAGCGGCGATCGACCTGGCCGGCCTGGTGAAACACGTGACCCTGATCGAGTTCGGCGCGGAACTGCGGGCCGACGCGGTGCTGCAACGCAAGCTGCACAGCCTGCCTAACGTGACCGTGATCACCTCGGCGCAAACCACCGAGATTCACGGCGACGGCAAGATCGTCAATGGCCTCTCCTACACGGACCGCGTCAGCGGCGAGTCGAAGAAGGTCGAACTGGAAGGCGTCTTCGTGCAAATCGGCCTGGTGCCGAACACGGAATGGCTGAAAGGCACGGTAGCGTTGTCGCGCCACGGCGAAATCGAAGTCGACGCCCGCGGCCAGACCTCGATCCCCGGCGTGTTCGCGGCCGGCGACGTCACCACGGTGCCGTACAAGCAGATCATCATCGCCACCGGCGAAGGCGCCAAGGCAGCCCTGTCCGCCTTTGACCACCTGATCCGCTCGGACGACGAGGAAGTGGTCGATGAAGCGGCAGCGAAGGAAGCGCTGACGGCGTAAGCTGTCGCGCCGTAAAAAAACCGGAACCGCCGCAAGGTGCTTCCGGTTTTTTTTATGCGTAGAAGAAACTTAGCTGCCTGCGTACAGGGGATTGGCGGCCACATACACTTGAATACCGTCAACGGCCATGTCCTTCGGCGCGATGTCGCTCAGGGCGAATGTCGTCCGATGGTTAAAAGTTTGCACGTGCCACGTAAAACGCTGGCCGGCGCGCGCGATGGTGACGGTTTCGCCGCGCGTGACGTTGATGTGGCGTGTGTCCGGCTGCAACTCGATGCTGCGCTGGGCGGCGCTGTGCGGCGCGCTGCTGCCATGGTCGGCGGCCGTGCCGGTGGGGCCGGCGGCGCTGGCCGAGGTGGCAAAGGTGGCAAAGGCGGCGCACAGGATGGCCAGGGCGCTGCGGTGGGTGTTCAACATGATTTCTCCAAGAATAAGCCGGGCGCGGTGAATAGCCGCGCCGCGTTGTCGTCGTGGTTGCGCCGGGATCGCCGGTTTTTGCAACATGGCATCGTAAGCTGTCCTTGGTCGATCTGCAAAGCTGTATTTTCCGTCTATATTTCCACCGTCGCCGCCAGGGGCACGTCCGGCGCCAGGTGGCTGGTCAGCACGATGCATTGGCGCGCCAGGCGGGACGGCTCGGCCAGGCGCGCGCGCAGATGCGCCACGGCCGCCGCGTCGAGGCCGTTGAACGGCTCGTCGATCAGCAGCAGGCGCACGGGCAAGGCCAGGGCCAGCGCCAGTTGCAGCTTTTTGTGCTGGCCCAGCGAGAGGGCGGTGATGCTTTGCCGCAAGGTTGGCGTGATGGCGAACGCTTCCAGTTCGTCATCCAGCAAGGCCTGGTCGCTGCCCGGATACAGGGCTAGGTGCAGGTCGAGAAACTCGTGCACTTGCAGCCAGGGCAGGGCGGGGGCGTCGCCGCCGCAATAGAAGGCTTGCGCGCGGTAGGCCAGCGGCATGGCGCCGCTGTCGACCTCATCGAGGCGGATGGCGCCGCGCGCTGGCAGCAGGGCGCCGCCCGCCAGCTTCAGCAGGGTGGTCTTGCCGGCCCCGTTGGCGCCGCGCAGCCAGGTGACGCCGGGGCCGAATTGCAGATTGACGCCCTGGAAGACGCTATGCGTGGGAAAGTGAAAATCGAGGTGCTCGACGTGCAGCACGGGAGTAGGCGGGTTCAATTCCATAATTCGCTTCCGATGGCGCTCAAGGCAAGGATGGAGAAAACGACGAGGGCGACGCGGCCGCGCGCCGTCAGGCGGGGCAGGCCGACGATGGCCAGCAGGGCCGCGCCGGCCGTGACGGCGTACACCCTGGTCACGCGCTGCTGCAAGGCGGCGGGATCGACGGCGTACAGCAAGACGGCGCCTGCCAGCAGCACGGCAAAGGCGGGCAGCAGGCTGGCGGCGCAGGCCAGGCGCGTCAAGGCCGCGCCGGCCAGGGGCCAGGCGTTCAATGCGGGGCGCAGCACGGCGAGTTGTTCGCGCACGGCCTTGTCGCCCCGGTCCGTCACAATGACCAGGCTGGCGCTGGCCAGTAAACCGAGCAGCGGCGCGGGCACGAGCGGTGCGCGCAGCAGCCAGGCCAGCATGCTGGCGCCAGCCGTGGCCAGCAGCACGCTTTGCTGCAGGCCGATCACATTGTCGTTGCGCCAGAACGGCAGCCAGAATAGCTGGCGCCACAGGAACAGGGTGCGCCAGCGGGGCCGTTGCGGCACGTATGCCGTCATCGCGGGCGGGCGCGCCCTGTGTGCGGCGCGCGGCGCGCGCAGGCGCCGCGCCACGATCAGCGTCGTCAGCAGCCAGGCCAGTAGCCAGACGGCGACGGTGGCGGCCATGCCGGGCGCGGCAACCGGGCGCAGCCAGGGCGGCGACTGCAGCAGCCAGATGGCGGCCGAGACGGCATAGGCGAGGCCCAGCGGCAGCATCAGCAGGCCGGCCACGGCCACATCGGCTTGCCAGCGCAGGCGCGGCGGCAACGGTAGCTGGCGCAGCCAGGCGGCGACAGGGGCCGGCAGCAGGCGTTTGCGCAGCAGCCAGGCGGGCAGGCAGGTGAGCAGGGCTTGCGCGCCCAGGAGACCCAACGCGGCGGGCCAGGACAGGCTCATGGCGAGAAAGCCGGGCAGGGCGATGACGCTGAGCAATCCGAGCACGACGGGACCGGCCAGGAACACGAGAATTTCCATGGAACTGGCCAGGCTGGCGGCAAATTGCAGTAACGCATGATGGGCCAGGCGCAAGCGCAGGGCGAGGTAGGGGGAAAGGCTGCGGGGCAGACGCATCAGGCAGGAGCGGCAGAGTCGGCAAGAGCGCTGATTCTAACAGCCGGGGTCAGACCTCCGGATAAGTTAGCTTTGGGCTTGACGTCGGCGGTGTTGAGGGGCTGACCCCAGAATGGGAAAAGCCCTTCGGTTCAGAGAACCAAAGGGCTTTTCTTTTATTGGCGGAGCGGACGGGACTCGAACCCGCGACCCCCGACGTGACAGGCCGGTATTCTAACCAACTGAACTACCACTCCAAGCTCGTATGATCTGTGTTGCTGATCCATGAAGCACTGGATAATTTTCTGTATTGGTGGTGGGTGCTGAGAGGCTCGAACTCCCGACCTACGCCTTGTAAGGGCGCCGCTCTACCAACTGAGCTAAGCACCCGCATACCCAGAAAACTATCCCGACGTTTGTCACCACGTCTGGAAGAGGCACTATTATAGGGGGCGCTTTCCCGCTTGTGCAACTATTCTTGAGGGGTAACTGCAGTTTTTTTGCTGAAAAGCGCAAAAATGTTCCGGGAAGGGCGTCGTGACGCGTTTTTGGCTTCTGAAATGGGAAAAGCCCTTCGGTTCTGGGAACCAAAGGGCTTTTCTTTTATTGGCGGAGCGGACGGGACTCGAACCCGCGACCCCCGACGTGACAGGCCGGTATTCTAACCAACTGAACTACCACTCCAAGCTCGTATGATCTGTATTGCTGATCCATGAAGCACTGGACAGTTTTCTGATTTGGTGGGTGCTGAGAGGCTCGAACTCCCGACCTACGCCTTGTAAGGGCGCCGCTCTACCAACTGAGCTAAGCACCCTTTGCTTGTCTCAGAAAACCATCCCGACGTTTGTCACCACGTCTGGAAGAGGCGCTATTATAGGACGGCTCAAATCCTTCTGCAAGCGCTTTTTTTCACTTTACTCTGTAATACCCCACTGCGACAGCATCCACGCCATATTGAACGCATTCTCGGCGATGGCGTTGTAGCGGCCGGAAGCGCCGCCGTGGCCGGCGCCCATATTCGTTTTCAGCAGCAGCGGATTGCCGTCCGTTTTATACGCGCGCAGCTTGGCCACATATTTTGCCGGTTCCCAGTACATGACCTGGCTGTCGTTGAGGCCCGTCGTCACCAGCATGGCAGGATAATTCTTGCGTGCAATGTTGTCGTAGGGTGAGTAGCTGAGCATGTAGTCGTAGGCCGCCTTCTGGTTCGGGTCGCCCCATTCCAGGTATTCACCCGTCGTCAGGGGCAGGCTGGCGTCCATCATGGTGTTCATCACGTCGACGAACGGCACGGCCGCGTGCACGGCGTGGAACAGCTCGGGGCGCATGTTGACGACGGCGCCCATCAGGAGGCCGCCCGCGCTGCCGCCCTGGATGATGAGGCGGTTCGGGCTGGTCCATTTTTCGCGCACCAGGTAGTCGGCGCTGTCGATGAAGTCATTGAAGGTGTTTTTCTTCTTCATCAGCATGCCGTCTTCATGCCACGCTTCGCCCATGTCGGTGCCGCCGCGGATGTGCGCCTGCGCATAGATGACGCCCCGTTCCAGCAGGCTGATGCGGCTGATGGCAAAGCTCGCTTCCGTCGAGATGCCATACGAGCCATACGAGTACAGCAGCAGCGGCGCGGAACCGTCGAGCTTGACGCCTTTCTTGTAGACGATCCACAGCGGCACTTGCACGCCATCGCGCGCCGTCACCCACAATCGCTGCGTCGTGTAGCGGCTGCCATCGAAGCCGCCGACGATTTCCTGCTGTTTCAGCACCGTGCGCTTGCCATCCGCCATGGCCACGTCGATGACGGTAGGCGGCGTGACGGGCGACTGGTAAGACATGCGAAATTGCGTGGCGGAAAATTCCGGCGTGCCGGCCGCCGTGGCCAGGTAGACGGGGTCGTCGAACTGCACCGTTTTCCAGTTCTTGTGCGCGAAATCAAGAATGCGCGCGCGGTTCAGGGCGCGCGCCTTTTCCATCACCACCAGGTAGCCCTGGAAGACGTCGATGGACTGGATCACGGCATCCTTGTTGTGCGGCACGACGCTTTTCCAGTGCTTCGGCTGCGGGGCACTCAATGGCGCGCTGACGACACGGAAATTCTTCGCGTCCTTGTTGGTCAGGATGTACAGCTGGCCGTCGCGGTGCTCGATGCCGTAGCGGTGGCCTTTTTCGCGCTTCAGCACGGATTGGAAACTGCCTTGCGGCTGGTTCGTCGGCAGCAGCAGCACCTCACTCGTGTCCGTGCTGCGCGCGGTGAGCACAAAGTAGCGATGGTCGCGCGTGCGGCTCACGCCGATGGCGAACTGTTCCACCGGCTCGTGGTAGACCTGTTGCAAGGTGCCGCCCAGCGGCAGGCGGAACAAGCGGTCCGCGCGCTTGGTGGTGGCGTCTTCCTGCGTCAGCATCAGGGTGGCGTTGTCCGCCGCCCAGGCCAGGGAAGTCACGCGCGGCATGCTGTCGGTGAGCAACTTGCCCGTCTTTAAATCCTTGACATGCAGTTCATATTGGCGAAAACCCGTCGTATCGGTGGTGTAGGCCAGCAGCTGCTCGTTCGGGCTGACGGCAAAGGCGCGCACGGCAAAAAATTTGTGGCCTTCGGCCAATTGATTCTGGTCCAGCAGGATTTCCTCGGCCGCCTGCGCATCGTAGGCGCCGCTGGCGCCGACGGGACGGCGGCAATGCAGCGGGTATTGCTTGCCCGCTTCCGTGCGCGTGTAATAGTAAAAGTTGCCCTGGCGCGCAGGCACGGACAAGTCCACTTCCTGCATGCGCCCCTTGATTTCCGCAGTCAGCTTGTCGGCCAGCGGCTGGATCGGGGCCGTGACGGCGGCCGTGTAGGCGTTTTCCGCATTCAGGTAATCGATCACGGCAGGATCGGTTTTCTTTTGCAGCCAGCGGTAGTCGTCCGTGACGACGCTGCCGTGGCGCGTTTCCTGCCAGGCCGTCTTGGCGGCGACAGGCGCGGCGGCCGTGGCGATGGTGGTGGCGGCGTCGGTGGCCAGCGCGGATGGCGCCAGGGTGGACAGCAGCAGGGCCGGCAAGATGGATGACCAGACGGACCGGCGGCGCGCAGCGTGATGAGCGATAGACAAGGCGACTCCTTTGAATAGTTGTGTCAGGATTGTAATCTTGCTATTGAGAAAAGCAACCGCCGGCTCCTGCGTTTCAACTTGCATCCACGGGCATTTCCAGCGATACTGTATATAATTACAGTATCTCGCCGCGAGGTGTCCTTGACCGCATCTGCTTCCCCCCTTCCCGAGCCGCCCGCGGCCCGCCGCTGGATAGCCCATCTGGACATGGATGCCTTCTTTGCCTCCGTGGAACTGTTGAAGTATCCGGAACTGCGCGGCGAAGCCGTCGTCATCGGCGGCGGGCGCCTGCAGCAGCCCGTGTTGCAGGAAGATGGCACGCGGCAATTTGCGCGCATGCGCGATTACGTGGGGCGCGGCGTCGTCACCACGTCGACCTACGCGGCGCGCGCGTTTGGCGTGTTTTCCGCCATGGGCATCATGAAGGCGGCCAAGCTGGCGCCCGACAGCATCCTGCTGCCAGCCGATTTCGAGGCCTACCGCGAGTATTCGGCGCGCTTCAAGCAAGCCGTGGCCCAGCTGTGCCCGATCATCCAGAATGTGGGCATCGATGAAATCTATGTCGACCTCACCGAATACGGCGAGCAGGCGCCGGCCATGGCGGCGCGCCTGAAGGCGGCCGTGTTCGAGGCGACGGGGCTGTCGTGCTCGATCGGCCTGGCGCCCAACAAATTGCTGGCAAAAATCTGTTCCGACCTGGAAAAACCCGACGGACTCACCATCTTGTCGCCCGAGGATATCGAAACAAGGGTCTGGCCCTTGCCGGCGAAAAAGATCAACGGCATCGGCCCGAAGGCGACGGCCAAGCTGGAAGCGCTGGGCATAGTCACCATCGGCGAGTTGGCGCAGGCCGACATGGCCATGCTGCGCACGCAGTTTGGCGACCTGTACACGGGCTGGCTGCGCCAGGCGGCGCTGGGCATCGATGACCGCCCTGTGCAGACGAGCCGGGAAACCAAGTCCGTCAGCCGCGAAACGACGTTCGAGCGCGACTTGCAGGTGGTGCGCGACCGCGCCACGTTGTCGGAAAAGCTGGAAAGCCTGTGCACGCGCGTGGCGGGCGACCTGGATAAACAGTCGCTGGCGGGGCGCACGGTGGGCATCAAGCTGCGCTTCGAGGATTTCAGCACCGTCACGCGCGACATCACCTTGCCCAGCGCCACGGCGGACGCCGCCGCCATCCTGCGCGCCAGCCGCGATTGCTTGCGGCGCGTGCCATTTGAAAAGAAAATCCGCCTGCTGGGCGTGCGCATCTCGACCTTGTCCGATCCGGCCGTCGTGACGCGGCAGGCGCCAGCCCAGGCGGAGCTGTTTCCCGCCCTGTAGCGGCATTCCCCACGCATCAACAACACCGCGCCAGTCCGCGCTTTTGACGGCATTCCCGTGTCGAAAGTGTAGAATGGCGTTCCCCTGGCACTACTGAAACAAACGGAAGACAAAAACTATGTGGTTCAAGAATCTTCAGATTTACCGCCTGCCCGCACCATGGGCTTATACGCCAGAACAACTGGAAGAGGCCTTGTCCTCGAACAAATTTACGCCGGCGACCAGCATGGATCTGATGCGCCAGGGCTGGGATACGCCACGCCCGAACGGTGGCCTGGTCCACGTGGTCAACAAACAGATGCTGATCTTGCTGGGCACGGAAAAGAAACTGTTGCCAGCGACCGTCATCAACCAGGTGGCCAAGGCCCGCGCCGCCGAGATGGAAGAAGCGCAAGGTTTTGCGCCCGGCAAGAAAGCCATGAAAGAATTGAAGGAACGCGTGGCCGACGAGCTGCTGCCGCGCGCCTTCAGCATCCGCAGCAATGTCTGGACGTGGATCGACCCCGTCAATGGCTGGCTGGTGGTCGATGCCGCCAGCCCGGCGAAAGCCGATGAAGTCATCAAGCTGCTGTTGAAAGCCGTGGACAAGTTGCCGCTGGAAAGCCTGCGCGTGCAGCGCTCGCCCGTGGCGGTGATGACGGAATGGCTGCAGGCCGACGACGCGCCTGCCGGCTTCACGGTCGACATGGATACGGAATTGCGCGCCACCGGCGAGAGCAAGGCCACCGTGCGCTACGTGCGCCACACCTTGGAAGCGGACGACGTGCGCCGCCACATCGCCGCCGGCAAGCAGTGCACGCGCCTGGCCATGACGTGGAACGACAAGATCTCGTTCGTACTGACGGAGTCCCTGGCCATCAAGAGCGTCAAGCCGCTGGACGTGATCAAGGAAACGGAATCGAGCACGAAGAACGACGAAGAACGTTTCGACGGCGACGTGATGCTGATGACGGGCGAGCTGAGCAAGCTGATGGCCGACGTGGTCGAAGCCCTGGGCGGCGAAGCGACGGCATAGCAGCCGTCAAGCCGGTACGAAAAAAGGAGCTGCGGCTCCTTTTTTTTCGCCTGGGCATGGCGCCAGACGCGGCATAAAAAAAAGGGCCTTGCAGTTGCAAGGCCCTTCGCCATTCAGTTCAGATTGACAGCGTCAACTTAGAACTTGATTTGGCCCGTGATGTAGAACGAACGCATCATTGGGTCGGCGTAGCGTGGGTCGAAGCCAACTTGGTGGCCCGACGACGTGCGCAGGGACAACGGTGGTGCGCGGTCAAACAGGTTCTTGATACCAGCACGGATCGACTTGTTGCTGTCGAACATATAACGACCTTGCCAGTCGATGGTGGTGTACGAAGGCACGTCCAGGCGGATTTTTTCCAGTTTCCGGGTCGCTGCGTCCATTACCTCGGCCGAAGCATCGGTATAGCCGTTACGGTAGCTGATGATGACGCTGTTGGTCAGCTTACCCGATTCCAGGCTCAGGTTCAGCTTGGCCAGGTTACGGAACGTGACTGCATCGGTGATACCGAAGTAGTTCATGTTGTTCGTCCACTGGTCCTTGGTGCCTGGCACGGTGTAGTCGGCCTTGAGCATGTGGGTGCCGCTCAGGTTTGCCGTGAAGTTACCGAAGTCAAAACGCTTGCGTGCCGTCATGTCCCAGTCGATACCGCGGTTATGCGTTTGGCCGATGTTCAGCGACAGCGACTTGAATGCATAGTAGGTATTGCCGGTCGATGGTTCGGTGTAGGTGCCGAACAGGTCGCGGTACAGGCTTGGGTTGTTGAAGGCCTGCGATTCGCTCACTGCCGAAACCGCATCGGTGATCTTCACGTCCCACAGGTCGGCGCCGAACGAGAATGCCGAGCTTGGCTCGATACGGAAACCGACGGTGTACTGTTTCGATTTTTCCGGTTTCAGGTTTTCGTTACCACCAGCCAATTGGTTGTACTGGGTTGCTGGTGGACGGCACATGGCATCGCCTGGGAACGGGCAGTTCCATGGTTTTGCGGTGAAGCCGTTGTTGACCAGCGGCTGGCCGATATCCAGCATGCTTGGTGCCTTGAAGCCCGTGCCGTACGAACCACGTACCAGCAATTGCTGGACTGGCTGCCAGCGTGCCGTCACTTTATAGGTGCTGGCGCTTTGGTCTTTACCGATGGACTTGTTCACGACACCGTTGTCGATCTTCGTCACGGTATCGTAACGGCCGGCCAGGCTCACTTCGATCGTTTTGGTGACGGGTGCCAGCAATTCGGCAAACACACCATAGGTCTCGCGGCTCAGGTCGTAACGTGCCGAGGTGTTGAAGTTATAGATCGTGCTGGTGTTGGCGCCAGCGCTTGGCGATTGCTCGTATTTGTACTCGCGGTAGTCGCCGCCGATACCGATGTTGGCCTTGCCGCCTGGCAGGGTGAACAGTTCACGCGAACCGTGTGCGTCGATACCGCGCATGGTGGTCGATGCCGTACGGATGGAACCGTTGAATTGCGAGCTGTTGATCAGCTTTTGCAGTTCTGGCGATGCGCTGCCGGCTGGCAGGAACGGATTGAACAGCGGGTTGCTTTGCATTGCGACGAAGTCGGCGTTCTTTGCGTAACCGCCAACATAGCGCTCGTCGATCGCGTTTTGCGACCAGGTCAGGGCCGATTCCACGTTCCACTCGCCCACTTCGCCTTCTACGCCGACCACGAAGTGCTTGGTGTCGGTGATGGTGTTGCTGGCGCGGGTGCCCCAGTCGACCATGCGGTAGTTGGCGGTGACGGTTTTGACGTCCGCTTGCTGAGCTGGCGTCAGGTTAGGCTTGACGTAGGTGTTGTACAGGGCGCCGTCTTTGGCGATCGTGATCGGCACCGGGTTGGCGGCGATACGTGCGGTCAGGTCGTAGCGCGACAGGGCAACTTCGGCAAACGCATTCAGGTTTTCCGTCAGTTTGTAGGTGCCGCGTGCGAACAGGCTGTCGCGTTTCGATTCTGGAACGATTTCAACCGTCGAGCCGCCGTCGAAGCCGCAAGCCTGGTTATTGTTTGCCATGACGTAGTTGTTTGGCGCGCAACCTTCTTTGTGTGCTGCCAGGTACGGGCTGAAAGTGATTGGCAGCGTGTTCTTGTCCTTGAACGCGACCGTGGCATTGGCCGGCGCCGTCGAGGAACTGGTACGGTCGTAGATGTAGTTCTTGCCGCCGTAGCTGACAGGAATGTACGACGAACGGGCGAACTTGCGGTCCGTTGCCTTCAGTTTCGATTGCTCATCGTGGCGGTACGATACCAGCACGTTGAAGCGGTCTTCGTCCAGATCGCCGAAGCCGTAGGTGACGTTGGTGTTCCAGGCGTTGCCGCCTTTATCTTCCGGGCCGCCGTAGGTGGCTTCCAGGGTGCCGCCTTGGACATTTTTCTTCAGGATGAAGTTGATGACGCCGGCAATGGCGTCCGAGCCGTACAGGGCCGAAGCGCCGTCGGTCAGGATCTCGACGCGTTCAACCGCGCTCATTGGAATGGCATTCAGGTTGACGGAGGTGCCGGAGCCTTGTGGCGCGATGCGGCGGCCGTTCAGCAGAACCAGGGTGTAGCTTTCGCCGATGTCATGGATCGACGCGCTGGTGCGGCCACCCGAGTTGGAGCCGGCGGCAACGGCGCCGATGGTGAAACCTTGCATTGCTGGCAGGCTTTGTACCAGATCAGCAACGGTGGTGGCGCCGGTACGGGCGATCGCTTCTTGCGACAGGCGCTGCACAGGCAGTGCGCCTTCGACGGCGATACGCTTGATACTCGAACCGGTGATTTCAACTTTTTGAATTGCTTCGTCCGCCATGGATTGGCCGGAGAACAAGACGCTACCTGCCAGTACGGTCAGGGCCAGGCGTACGCTGCGTACGCCAATTTTTTCTTTAAATGCCATTGTAACAATTACTCCGTAGTAGTTTTAATAACGACAAGCAGTACACGAGCACCGCTCTGGCCATCGGGTAGAGGGTCAGCGGCGCTCGTGTACGGTAGGCGGAACCACGTCGGTGGGAAGTGGAAGACTACTTAGCGCAATATTGTTATAAATGCACTTTTGACTTGTCGAGGCGAACATTATGTCGTCTCAGCAAGAAAAAATGCACCTCAACCGTGTCGGATTTGGCAATAAATTATGGATACAGAAGAATATTTAATTTAAATGTTAAATTGCAGTCTTATATTTATTAATATCGCCGTTTTTAAAAATGATCAATGGTGTTTTTTTACAACATAAAATTATTCTATTGGCAATTCGATGTTTTACCTACAATAATTCGAGGAAAACTGTTGCTTTGCAGAATTTACGAAAGGTAAAAAAACGTAAAAAAAGCCCGTTAAAACGGGCTGGTCGAATTGTGACCGCGTGTCAGTCAGACCGTGTGCCGGTCTGCTTACCGCGGCCCGTCTGCCAAAGGCTTACAAGGGCTGGAACACGCCGGCGGCGCGGTTCTTTTGCACATTGTCCCAGGCGAAGATCTGGCCGTTCATGGCCACGTACACGCCCGCTGGCAAGGTTTGCGCCACGCCGCAGGCAAAGCCCAGGTTGAACAGGGCATCGGAGTTGTCGATTTCGTAGGGAATCATGGCGCCCGTCAAAATCACCGTTTGCTGCAGGTTCGCCGCGCCCAGCACCTGCGCCGTTTCGCGCATGGTGTCGGTGCCGTGGATGATGACGATGGCTTTTTCCTGCGCCGCGCGGCACGAGGCCAGCACGCGCTGGCGGTCCGCATCCTGCATGTCGAGCGAATCGAGCAGCGGCAATTGCTCCAGCGCCACGGGCGCCGTCATGCGCGCGCGGGCTATCGCTGCCGGCAAATGACTGTCGGAAAAGCCCAGGGTACCGTTCAATTCGTTGTAGTGTTTGTCGAAAGTGCCGCCAGTGGCGAGTATGCGCAAAGTCATGATGTGGTCACGATGTCAGTGGAGAATGACGCGCATGATAGCGTGGATTGGCGGCGTTGCGTGAATGCCGCCGCAGATGGGCCAGCGTGCCTGCCGCCCTGCTACCGCGCCGCATCTGGAAAATTTGGCCATCTGTGAGTACACTGGTTTCTTTGTTTGCCTGCCACCCCGACTCCGTATGAAAGCGCTCGCTCCCGGCACCGTCATTTTTCACCGCCACCGCGGTTACGGGGTGATCACGTCCGTCAATTTGCTGACGGGCTGGATCGCCGCCCGTTTCGGCAGCGAAGCGCGGACCCTGGACCTGAACCTGTCGACCGACGACGTGCAGTTTGCCGATGGCGAAGCGATCCTGTTTCGGCGCGCGCCACCGGACCGCATGCCGCACGCGCGCCTGATGGCCATGGTGCGCGAGCTGCACCAGGCCGGCTATCAGAAACTGTATCTGTATTCCTGGCCCAAGCCGTCCGGCCTGCACTGGCGCTGGCATTTGTTTACGGGACCGCGCGACTGGATGCAGCGGCCCTGGCGCGAAGGCTGGTACGGCTCGGGCGCCGACTACAACGTCAACCCCGTGATGGGCTGGGGCGATACGCCCGGCGCCACCACGGGCGAGCTGATCGATGCCCTGGCCCGTTTCGACCCGCAGGGGCTGGCGCAGGCGCTGGGGCGTGACGACGACCATAGCGACTGGTTTGGCCGCGTTTGCGACGCCTTGTTACCCAATTACATGTACAGCCTGGACATGCAGCGCACCGCGGGCGAGCCCTTGCCCGACATGCCGCCCGTGCCGGTGGTGGCGGTGCGCGCCGGCGTGGCGCCGTACGGCGGGCCGGACATCGCCTGGCCGCCCGGCTGGGCCGGCCTGTGGCGCGGCCGGCACGTGCTGCCCGCGCCCGCCATCCGCATCACGGGCGAGCCGGACCTCATCAAGGGCTTTCAGCGCTCCTGAGAGGCTTGCCGCGCATGCTCCAGCACCTCGGGATTGAGCAGGCGCGTGCATTGATGCTGCGCAAAATCGACGATGTTCTGCAAGGCGTAGCGGAAATACAGTTCATAGCTGTCCCGTTCGACGTAGCCCAGATGTGGCGTGGCCAGCACGTTCGGCAGCAGCAGGAGTGGCGAGCCTGGCGGCAGCGGTTCGTCCGTAAACACATCCAGCGCGGCGGCGCCCGGACGCCCCTGCGGCAGCGCCGCTTCCAGCGCGCCTTCCGTCACCAGTTCGGCGCGGCTGGTGTTGACGAACAGGGACGTCGGCTTCATGCGCGCCAGGTCTTCGTTTGTCACCAGCCCGCGCGTGGCGTCGGACAGGCGCAGGTGCAGCGTCAAGACGTCGGCCTGTTCAAAGAAGGCTTCGCGCGATGCCGCCGCCGTATCGCCGGCCGCCACCGCCGCCGCGCGGCTCGCTTCGCTGCCCCACACGAGGATGTTCATGCCGAAGGCGCGGCCATAGCCGGCGATCAGTTGACCGATCTTGCCGTAGCCCCAGATCGCCAGGGTGCGCCCCTTCAAGACCGTGCCGAGCGTATTGCGCTTGGGTTCCAGCGACGACGTCTGCCACAGTCCCTCCTGTAAATGTTGCGCGTACGGCACGATCTTGCGCTGCGCCGCCATGATCAGCGCCCACGTCAGCTCGGCCGGCGCCGTGGGCGAGCCGATGCCTTCCGCGATGGCGATGCCCAGCTCGGTGGCGGCCGCCACATCGATGTGGCCGCTGACCTTGCCTGTTTGCGAAATCAGTTTCAGATTCGGCAGTTTCGACAGCAAGGCGCGGTTGAAACTGCTGCGCTCGCGGATCAGCACCAGGGCGTCGAACGGCGCCAGGCGGATCGCCAGCTGGCCCAGGGCCCGCGCCGTATTGCTGAACACTTTGACCTCGTGGCCGTCGAGCAATTGGAAACAATCGAGGCCGCGCACGGCATCCTGGTAATCATCAAGTATGGCAATTTTCATGGTGGATGGCCGATTTTAGTGAGGATTTGGTAGGGAAATAACAGGATACGGGAAATGCTGAATAGCCTACTACATTAGTCAAGCTATTCTCCTACATTTTTGCGAGAATAGCCGCTAGGCGGGTGTACAATCGCCGGCACTTTTGAAGCTTCCTGATTATAGTTATAGCGCAAACTGTTCCTGCAGCCTGGGTGCATGATCCAGGTACACGACACCAGAGCCCTGCCCGCGTGCGCACACCGCTCGCAGTGAGCCGCAGCCACCTCTCAACGATGCTGCCTGTCTTGCCGGAACGACCAGAATTTCTTTTATTGGTATTGGAGGTAATATGAATCAGCCCGTCATGGGTGGCGTCGCCGCACTCAACGTCCCAGCTTATATTAAACAACAGAAACTGATCAACTGGGTGGCCGACATTGCCGCGCTGACCAAGCCGGACCGCATCTACTGGTGCGATGGCTCGCAGGAAGAGTACGAGCGCCTGTGCTCCGAGATGGTTGCCAGCGGCACCATGAAAAAACTGAACGCGCAAAAGCGCCCGAATTCCTACCTGGCCTGCTCCGACCCGAGCGACGTGGCCCGCGTCGAAGACCGCACGTATATCTGCTCGGCAACGAAAGAGGCGGCCGGCCCGACGAACAACTGGACCGAGCCTGGCGAAATGCGCCACACCTTGAACGGCCTGTTCGATGGCTGCATGCGCGGCCGCACCATGTACGTCGTGCCCTTCTCGATGGGCCCGCTGGGCTCGCCGATCGCGCACATCGGCGTGGAACTGTCCGATTCGCCATATGTCGCCGTCAACATGAAGATCATGACCCGCATGGGCCGCGCCGTGTATGACGTGCTGGGTACCGATGGCGAGTTCGTGCCGTGCGTGCACAGCGTGGGCGCACCGCTGGCAGCCGGCCAGGCCGACGTGAAATGGCCGTGCAACAGCACCAAGTACATCGTGCATTTCCCGGAAACGCGCGAAATCTGGTCTTTCGGTTCGGGCTACGGCGGCAACGCCTTGCTGGGCAAGAAGTGTTTCGCCCTGCGCATCGCCTCGAACATGGGCTATCAGGAAGCGCAAGCATCGGACAACAACCCGGGATGGCTGGCCGAA
The DNA here is from genome assembly GCF_018682595.1 of Janthinobacterium sp. JC611. Taxonomy (NCBI): domain Bacteria; kingdom Pseudomonadati; phylum Pseudomonadota; class Betaproteobacteria; order Burkholderiales; family Oxalobacteraceae; genus Janthinobacterium; species Janthinobacterium sp. JC611. Next base: position 83,159 of record NZ_JAFLJN010000004.1, on the reverse strand, counting down.
CACATGCTGATCCTCGGCGTGGAATCGCCGGAAGGCAAGAAGCATTACGTGGCGGCAGCGTTCCCGTCGGCGTGCGGCAAGACCAACTTCGCCATGCTGATCCCGCCGGCAAGTTTTAACGGCTGGAAAGTGACCACCATCGGCGACGATATCGCCTGGATCAAGCCCGGTGCCGACGGCCGTTTGTACGCCATCAACCCGGAAGCCGGTTATTTTGGCGTGGCGCCGGGCACCAACGAAAAAACCAATTACAACTGCATGGCCTCCATGCGCGACAACACGATCTTCACCAACGTGGCGCTGACGGACGACGGCGACGTGTGGTGGGAAGGCTTGACCAAGGAAGCGCCTGGCCACCTGATCGACTGGCAGGGCAAGGACTGGACACCCGCGTCCGGCACCAAGGCGGCGCACCCGAACGCGCGCTTCACGGTTGCCGCTACGCAAAACCCCGTCATCGACGCAGCCTGGGACGATCCGGCCGGCGTGCCGATCTCGGCCTTCATCTTCGGCGGCCGCCGCTCGACCACCGTGCCGCTGGTCACGGAAGCGCGCAACTGGGTCGAAGGCGTCTACATGGCCGCCACCATGGGCTCGGAAACGACGGCCGCGGCCGTGGGCCAGATGGGCGTCGTGCGCCGCGATCCATTTGCCATGTTGCCATTTATCGGCTATAACATGAGCGATTACTTCCAGCACTGGCTGGACATGGGCGTCAAGGTGGGCAAGGTGAATCCAGCTGCCCTGCCGAAGATCTATTGCGTCAACTGGTTCCGTACGGACGATGCAGGCAAGTTCGTCTGGCCTGGCTTCGGCGACAATATGCGCGTGCTCAAATGGATGCTGGACCGCATCGAAGGCAAGGCGGGCGGCGTGGAAAACCTGTTCGGCACGACGCCGCAGTATGGCGACCTGAACTGGGATGGCTTGCCATTCACGCAGGAACAGTTCGACACCATCACCTCGATCGACAAGGCCGCGTGGGTGGAAGAATTGAAATTGCATACGGAATTGTTTGAAAAACTCGCGTATCATCTGCCGCAAGAATTGGCAGGTCACAAGGCTGCGCTGGAAAAACGGCTGAGTGCGTAAAGTTTAGTAGTGGGGGGAGAAACACGCCGGCAAAGACTGGCGTGCGATAAATGACACGCCGGCAATGACTGGGGTGCTAGCAAAAAGAGAAACGGCGCGGATTGCATGAGCAATTCGCGCCGTTTTTTATTGCCCTCGATTCGTTATTGCTTCAGCAGCGGCCCCAGGTACTTGCCCGTCACGCTGGCCGGGTTCAGCGCCACGTCTTCCGGCGTGCCCGTGGCGATGATCTGGCCGCCGCCGGCGCCGCCCTCGGGGCCCAGGTCGACGATCCAGTCGGCCGTCTTGATGACGTCCAGGTTATGCTCGATGATCACCAAAGTGTTGCCCTGGTCGCGCAGGCGGTGGATGACCTTTAACAGCAAATCGATGTCGTGGAAGTGCAGGCCCGTCGTCGGTTCGTCGAGGATGTACAGGGTGCGGCCCGTGTCGCGCTTGGACAGCTCGAGCGACAGTTTCACGCGCTGCGCTTCGCCGCCGGACAAGGTGGTGGCGCTCTGGCCCAGCTTGATGTAGCCGAGGCCCACGTCGAGCAGGGTTTGCAGCTTGCGCGCGATCAGTGGCACGGGCTTGAAGAATGCATGCGCCTCTTCCACCGTCATGCCCAGCACTTCCGTGATGTTCTTGCCCTTGTATTGCACTTCCAGCGTTTCGCGGTTGTAGCGCTTGCCGTGGCACACGTCGCACGGCACGTAGACGTCGGGCAAGAAATGCATCTCGACCTTGATCACGCCATCGCCCTGGCACGCTTCGCAGCGTCCGCCCTTCACGTTGAACGAGAAGCGGCCCGCGCTGTAACCGCGTTCCTTGGCCGTCGGCACGGTGGAGAACAGGTCGCGGATCGGCGTAAACAAGCCCGTGTAGGTGGCGGGATTCGAGCGCGGCGTGCGGCCGATCGGCGCCTGATCGACGGAGATGACCTTGTCGAAATGCTCCAGGCCGCTGATCGATTCGTGCGGCGCCGGCTCCGTCTGCGAACCGTACAAATGACGCGACAGGGCAGGATATAAAGTATCGTTGACCAGCGACGATTTGCCCGAGCCGGATACGCCCGTCACGCACGTCATCAGGCCCACCGGCAAGCTGAGCGACACCTTTTTCAGGTTGTTGCCCGTCGCGCCAGTGATCACCAACTGCTTTTCCGGATGGCTGGCGTGGCGCTTGGCCGGCACGGCGATTTGCAGCTTGCCGTTCAGGTACTGCGCCGTCAGCGATTTCTTGTTCTTGAGAATATCTTGCAGGGTGCCTTCGGCGATGATTTCGCCGCCATGCACGCCCGCGCCGATGCCCATGTCGACGATGTAGTCGGCCGTGCGGATGGCGTCTTCGTCATGCTCGACCACCAGCACGCTGTTGCCGATGTCGCGCAAGTGTTTCAAGGTTTCGATCAGGCGATCATTATCGCGCTGGTGCAAGCCGATCGACGGTTCATCGAGCACATACATGACGCCCGTCAAACCGGAGCCGATTTGCGACGCGAGGCGGATGCGCTGTGCTTCGCCGCCCGAGAGTGTGTCGGCGCTGCGGTCCAGCGACAGGTAGTCAAGGCCCACGTTGTTGAGGAATTTCAGGCGCGAAATGATTTCCTTGACCACGCGGTCGGCGATCTCTTTCTTGGCGCCCGTCAGTTTCAGCTTTTCAAAGAATTCCAGGGTCTCGCGCAGCGGTTTTGCCGCCACTTCATAGATGGCGCGTTGCTGCTTGCCCGTGCCGACCTTGACGAAGCGCGCTTCCACGCGCAGGCGCGCGCCATCGCATGAGGGACAGCATTTTTCATTGATGAACTTGGCCAGTTCTTCCTTGACGGCCATTGAGTCGGTCTCGCGGTAGCGGCGCTGCAGATTGTTGACCACGCCTTCGAACGTGTGTTCCTTGATGACGGTGCGGCCCCGTTCGTTGACATAGGTAAACGGAATCACTTGCTTGCCGGAACCGTACAGCACGGCTTGCTGGGCATTCAGTGCCAGCTGCTCGAACGGCATGTCCAGGTCGAACTCGTAATACGCGGCCAGATTGGACAGCATCTGGAAGTAAAACTGGTTGCGGCGGTCCCAGCCCTTGACGGCGCCCGAAGCGAGCGACAGATTCGGGAACGCGACGATGCGTTTCGGGTCAAAGAATTCAATGTGGCCCAGGCCATCGCATTCGGGGCAGGCGCCCATGGGGTTGTTGAACGAGAACAGACGCGGTTCCAGTTCCTGCAGGGAATAGCCACACACATTGCAGGCGAACTTGTTGGAGTACACGTGTTCCTTGGCGGTATCCATTTCATAGGCAATGGCGCGGCCGTCGGCCAGGCGCAGGGCTGTCTCGAAACTTTCCGCCAGGCGTTGCTTGATGTCCTGGTTCACCTTGACCCGGTCGATGACGACGTCGATCGTGTGTTTTTCCGTTTTCTTTAATTTCGGGAGGTCATCGACTTCATGGATCTTGGCCGCATGCGTGCCGCTCTGCACGCGAAAGCGCACGAAGCCCTGCGCCTGCATCTGCTCGAACAGGTCCACGTGTTCGCCCTTGCGGTTGGCGACGACGGGCGCGAGTATCATCAGCTTGGTGTCTTCCGGCATGGCCAGCACGGCGTCGACCATTTGCGATACGGACTGGGCGGCCAGCGCGTTTTCCGGGTGGTCGGGGCAGTAGGGCGTGCCCACGCGCGCATACAGCAGGCGCAGATAATCGTGGATTTCCGTCACGGTGCCCACCGTCGAGCGCGGGTTGTGCGACGTTGCCTTTTGTTCGATGGAGATGGCAGGAGATAGGCCTTCGATCAGGTCGACGTCGGGCTTTTCCATCAGTTGCAGGAACTGGCGCGCATAGGCCGACAGCGACTCGACATAGCGGCGCTGGCCTTCCGCATACAGGGTGTCGAAGGCCAGCGACGACTTGCCGGAGCCGGACAGGCCGGTAATCACGATCAGCTTATTGCGCGGCAAATCGAGATTGATATTCTTGAGGTTATGCGTGCGAGCGCCGCGAATGCGGATCTGTTCCATGTGATTGCCTTGCTTTCAGTGAGTGGTGCGGCGGGCGCATTGTGCCTGGGTGCGGATGAAGAGCCACAACGGGTCAACCTGTTACTATAGCCGGGTTTTGCTCTGCATGCCTGAGGCAGCCACGGACGGATTGCGCCGCCCCGCGGACGTGCCCCGGGAAAGATTGATACAGATGCGTGCAGACGTTTAAACACTGTATATAATACCAGTATTCAAGTTTCTTGTTTTCACCTGCCGTGAAAAAAACGGGCTGCCGCACGGGAGATGGCGTCCGCCAGAAAGCGGGTGCTTTGCGTCGCGTGGTCGCTTATAATCCTCGTTTAGTACACTAAACTAACGCGCGGGACACCGGCTCCCGCTGCAGTTCATCAGGAGTTATTCATGGCATCAGTCAACAAAGTCATCATCGTCGGCAATCTGGGCCGTGACCCGGAAATCCGCTACATGCCTAGCGGCGACGCGATCGCCAACATCGCCGTGGCCACTTCGTACAAATCGAAGGACCGCAACACGGGCGAACAAAAAGAATTGACAGAGTGGCACCGTATCTCGTTCTTCGGCCGCCTGGCGGAAATCGTCGGCCAATACCTGAAAAAAGGCTCGTCCGTCTACGTCGAAGGCCGTCTGCAAACCCGTAAATACACGGACAAGGACGGCGTCGAGAAGTACGCAACCGACATCATCGCGGAACAGATGCAAATGCTGGGCGGCCGTGCCGGCATGGGCGGCGACGCTGGCGGTGGCGATGACAGCTACGGTGGCGGTGGCGGCTACGAAGCCCCGGCCCCGCGCCAGGCGCCAGCCCCGCGTCCAGCCCCGGCACCGGCGCCACGCCCGGCACCGAAGCCAGCCCCGAACTTCTCGGACATGGATGACGATATTCCATTTTAAGACGCAATACGGCTCATCTGTAAACAACGCCTCGCACATCATTGATTTGCGAGGCGTTTTTTATTTGTTGTTGCTGGTCTCTTTGAGGTGTTACGGGCCTTCAGTTCAAGCGGATAACCGCTCTCTTCCTTGATATATGTTGGTTATCGCCATCATGGCTCCCCCTATAATTTAAGCACTGCTCTCCGCATCCCGTCCGCAATGCCACACCAGAATAGGGAGACCATGGTGGCTAGTTCGACCAAAGCGCCCCTGGTGGTAGACCTTGACGGCACGCTGACGCCAACCGATACGCTGCTTGAAGCCGTCATCCAGGTGCTGAAGCAATCCCCGCTCAATTTGCTTCGCATGCCGTTCTGGCTCATGCGAGGGCGGGCCGGCTTCAAGGAGGCCATTGCGGCGCATGCCGGCATCTCGGCTGAACACCTCCCTTACCGCGCGTCCCTGCTGGATTACCTGCGCGAGGAAAAGCGGCAGGGCCGCATGATTGTCCTGGCGACGGCGGCGCACCATTCGATTGCCTGCAACGTGGCCACGCATCTGGACCTGTTCGACAAGGTGCTGGCGACGCAAGCCGGTCACAATCTCAAGGGCAGGGCCAAGCTGCAAGCCATTCTGGAGCAGGTGGGGCCATGCTTTGTCTATGCTGGCGACAGCAAGGCGGATGTCCCCATCTGGCAAGCCGCCGAGGCGGCGGTGCTGGTCGATGTTGCCTGGCGTACGGCCCGCACCGTCCGACGGCATGTCCCGATCGAACGCGAGTTTCCGGGCGAGCGCGGCGGGCTGGGCGTGTGGATGAAGGCCCTGCGTGTTCACCAGTGGTTAAAGAATCTGTTGCTGTTCGTCCCCCTGCTGACGGCATTCTCCTTCCTCGACCTGGGCAAGTTGATCACCATGGCCGTGGCCTTCCTGGCTTTCTCGCTGGCCGCCTCGGCCACCTACATGGTCAACGACCTGTGGGACCTGGAAAGCGACAGGGCCCACCCCCGCAAGCGGCTTCGCTCTTTTGCCAGTGCCCGCCTGCCGATTCTGAAGGGCCTGCTCGTGGCGGCGGCGGCGTTGTTGCTGGCCCTCGTTCTGGCCTGCTGCGTGTCGAATGCCTTCCTCCTGATGCTGCTGCTTTACCTCGTGCTGACCAGCGCGTACAGCTGGGTGCTCAAGGAATACGTGCTGATCGATGTGCTGATGCTGTCCCTGCTGTACACCTTGCGCATCCTGGCAGGCTCGGTTGCCATTGGTGCCGCCACCAGTTCCTGGCTGCTGGCTTTCTCGGTCTTCATGTTCCTCAGCCTCGCTCTGGTGAAGCGCTGTGCGGAGCTGGTCACCCTGGAAGAGAACGGCAAGGCCGCCACGCGTGGACGCGATTACCGGGTGACCGACCTGGCGGTGTTGTGGCCCTTGGGGGGCGGGGCGGCCCTTTCTGCCGTGGTGGTGTTCGGGCTGTTCATCAGTGCGCCGGAAACGCAGGGGCGCTATGGCACGCCGCAGATGCTGTGGCTGGTTGCCCTGGGATTGATTTACTGGCTGGCGCGCCTGTGGGTGAAAACCTCACGGGGTGAAATGCACGATGACCCGGTGATTTACGCCCTCAAGGACCACGGTAGCCGCATGACCGTCTGCGCCATGGTGGCCATCATGCTGGGGGCGCACTTCCTCGTATTGGGTAGCTACCCATGACAACGTTCTGCATTGCCATCCTGAGCATCGCGCTATCCGTCATGGCGCAGTTCTTATTGAAGACCGGCATGTCCGGTGCCGGGGTGAAGGCGATGATGGCTGAGCCCAAGTCCTTCATGACCCTCATTACTATCCTCACGGACAAATATGTCCTGGGGGGCTTCCTCCTGTATGGCTTGGGAGCGGTGGCCTGGCTAGGCGTGCTGTCGCAATGGGAGGTGAGCAAGGCCTATCCCCTGGTCGGCCTGGGCTTCGTGCTCACCCTGCCAATCGCTTACCTGCTGGGCGAGCAGGTCAGCCTGCCCCGCGTGATGGGCGTGGCGCTGATTTGTGCGGGAGTGTTTTTGGTGGGAAGGAGTTGATGAATGATAAAACATGACGCCCAACAACAACGAGATTGGCTGTGGCTGGCAATCATCGCAGGCATGGGCTTCGCCCTGAGGGCCGCGGCGATGGCCGGCTTCCAGCATGTACCGCAAGGCGATGAACTTGCCTACAGGAGCATGGCGCTCAACTTGCTTGGCGGGAACGGCATTGTCGACAGCATGGGCAACCATGCGATGTATAACGTGGGCTATGCTCTGTTCGTTCTCGCCCCTGTCTTTTTCCTCTTTGGCGAAGACCTGTTGGCGGTTCGCCTGGTGAACATGTGTCTGGGAGGGGCGGTAATCATCCTGTGTTATCTGGTGGCCAAGGAAGCCGGCGCAGGCAGGTTGGGGCGTCTCATCGCAGCGGCTGCCTGGGCGCTGTACCTTCCGAACGGCATCTATGGGATGTATCTGGCCAAGGAAAACCTGATGATTCCCCTGATGCTGGGGGTCATGTGGTGCGCACTGAGATTGGCGCGTCAGCCCTCGCATACCGTGGCAACCGGGTGCGGGGCACTCCTGGGTCTGTTGGCATTGACTGGCAATGCTGCCTTGTCATTGCTTGTGGTCCTTGCATGGGCGCTGCTGCTGTCTCCCGCATCGATGGCTCAGCGCGCAAGCATGGCCATGCTCGCGCTGTCAGTGGCATTGGCGATTTCCAGCCCATGGCTGCTGAGGAACATGCAAGTGATAGGCGCACCTGTCTTGAACACCAATGGCGGCTTCAATCTGTATTTGGGCAACAACCCGGCCGCGACAGGCATGTTCATTTCCATCTCGGAAACACCACGTGGCCCCACTTGGGATGCCCTTCGGAAAACGGGGGAAGTCCAGGCCTCCGAAACCTTGAAACAGGAGGCTATGTCCTGGGTGAAGGCCCATCCGACGGCGTTCCTGGCGTTGGCAGCGAAGAAAGCGGCTTATTTCTGGGCGCCTCCCCTGCATGCGGGCAAAGGAGAGGCGTCGGCGGCAGAAAAGCTGGTGCGTCTTCTGTGGGTGATACAGTTCCTGGTCCTGATGGGCGGTGCGATTGGCACGCTGCTGATTCCACGGCTACGACATCGGCAGGTCGCCCTGCTCTGGCTGGCGCTTGCGTGCTACACCGGTGTTCACATGCTGTTTTACGTGATCTTCCGCTACCGTGAACCCGTCATGCCGATCCTGGCCGTGATGGCGGGCCTGCTGCTTGAATCACTTGTGGCCGCCCGCCACCAGACAGCGAATCGGATCCAGTAATATTGATTGGGACGGTGCTTTCGATTCGTATTGCGCCCGCTGAAATAACATGGAAATGGTCGATATGGCCATGAGTATCTCGATGCCACGGCCTGGTGCCGGCGGCATGTATGCTGAGGCAGATTTTTTGTCCGTCTAAGAAATACCCGGTCCGCTATAAAAACAGGCCGCGCTATCTGCAATAGCGCGGCCTGTTTGTGTGGCATCCAGGTTTAATTGAAGCGCACTTCCTTGCGGTTATCGCGCGGCACCCGGTCGATCATCTTGTTGTAGGGATCGACACCTACTTCAAACGGTTTGTCCTTCACCGTAATCGTCACCATGGGGGCGCTGCCCGATAACATGCGCTTGTCGGTGAACAAGACTTTTTCGTCTTTCTCCTTGCCGCCTGCGGGGCGCGCGAAGATGGCGATTTCCACCGGTTCGTCATAGGCGCGCGGGCTTTCCTTGCCCTTGCCGTCGGACTCCAGCTTGGCCAGGTGCAGCTGCATCGTGACATCCCACTGGCCATCGGGGCGCTTGACGGCCGTCGCTTGCGTGACGCGGTTGTCGTAAAACACGATCTTCTCGAACAGGTCCGTGATCAGCGCCTGCTTGTCCTGCGGCGCCTCGGCGCGGATGTAGGCCAGCAATTCCGACGCCGTGGTGAACGGCGCCTGCTGGTAGCCCTTGTCCTGCAGATAGCGTTTCAGGGCGCGGTTCAGCGCTTCTTCGCCGAGCTCGTCGCGCAGGCGGTAGAACACCAGGCTGCCCTTGTTGTAGTGGATGTATTGCTGTCCCTCCACGCGCGCCAGCGGCAATTCCTCGATGGCTTCGCCGCCCCTGCCGCTCAGGTAGCGGTCCAGTTCATAGCGCAGGAAGCGGCGCATCTTGTCGCGGCCGTATTCCTTTTCCATCACCATCAGGGCCGAGTATTGCGCCAACGATTCCATCAGCATGCTGGCGCCCTGGACATTGGCGCCGATCACCTGGTGGCCCCACCACTGGTGCGCCATTTCATGCGCCGTGACGTAGAACACATAGTCGATATCGTCCTTGTCGCGCAGATCGGCGATGAAGCCGATGCCTTCCGAATACGGAATCGTATTGGCAAACGACTGCGCGAAGCTCTGGTAGCCGGGGAACTCCAGGATGCGCACCTGCTTGTGCTGGTAGGGCGTGAACTCGGTGCTGTAATAGTCGAGCGACTTTTGCACGGAGGTGATCATGCGATCCGTGTTGTAGCCGTGTTTCTTGTCGAAATAAATCTCGATCGGCACGCCGCGCCAGTCGCCCTTGTTGACGTCCCAGCGCGCCGACAGGTAGGCGAAGAACGGCAGCATAGGCTGGTCCATTGTGTAGCGGTAATAGCGGCGGCCATCCTTTTCCCAGCTTGCCTGCAGATAGCCGGGCGCCAGGGCGATCTGCTCGCCGCTGGTGGACACCGTCGTGTCGAAATGGATCCAGTCGGCGTCGCCGCTCAGCACCGTGTTGCCATACGCGGACGTGTCTTCCCGCTTGGCCATGCGCTGCGGTTCGCCCAGGCCCCGCTTGCGGCGCTCATTGCGGTCCGTCAACTCCATTTCCTTCGCATAGCCGAAGTGGGGGAAAAACGCCTGGTTGTTGAAGAAGCTGCCGTTCAGGTTGACCTGGTCCGGCGCGCCGCTGTTGGTGAAGCCCTGGTGCGTGACGGCCACGGTGAAGTCCAGTGGCAGGGTGGCGCCCGGCGCCAGGGGCTGGGTCAGCTTGAGGATGCTGAAGCCGAGTTCCCTGTCATCAAGTTCGACCTTGTGCGCAGGCAAGTTCAACCACGTCGTCTTGAGGTCCGGATCGAGCTGGATGCGCAGGGTGTCGAGCGCTTGTTGCGTCTTGTTCTGCAGCACATAGTGGCCCTTGATCAGCACCTTGCGTTGCTCGGGATAGATATCCACGTCGGCCTGGATGTCCGTGATCTTCGGCTGCGGCAAGTCTTTGTATTGCTTGTACATTTTTTCGTAGCGCGCCTGCTTGTCCATGCTGACGTTCGACGTCTCGTACTTGTTCAGCACGTTCGTGTTGTAGAAGATCCAGCCGCCCGTGCCGGCCCAGCACAGCAACACCACGGCCAGCGCGGCGCCGGCACGGCCGTGCAGGCGCCGTTGCGCCAGGCGCACGCGCGCACGCCAGTCGGCCGACAGGCCGCGCACCCAGAATGCCCGCGCCAGCATGACCAGCGCCACGGTGAACAGGCTCCAGTACAGCGCGAACCATGCCCAGCCCGCGAGGAAGTGGCCATAGCCATTCATGTCCGAATACTTGATGGCAGGCGTGGCGGCGAAGTTGTACAGATTGTGTTCGAAGTGCAGCATGCCCAGTACGGCTTGCGCCACCATCAGCAGGATCACCAGCAGATAGCCGATGAACTTGTTATTCGACAGCACTTGCAGGGTGAGCGCGCATAAGCCCATCAGCACGAAGAAGAGGGCGCCCAGCAAGGTGCCTTTCAGGTACAGCCCCAGTTCCACGGGCGCGCCGCCCTTGGCGAGCTGGAAACCGATGGCCGCGACGATGCCCGCCAGCAGGTAGCCGGCAATGACGCCGACCAGGGCCGTGCATTTGGCCAGCAGCGGCACCCAGCCGGGCACGGGCATGGCATCGCTGACGTCGGCAATCCTCGCTTGCCGCTCCTTGAAGATCAGTTCGCCCGCATAAAAGGTGACGATGATGATCAGGAGGAAGCTGAAGCTGTTGTTGATCGTTTGCAGCATCAAATGCGTCATCGGATATACGGCCGTGCCAAACATGTTCTTGCCGACACTGGCGCCTGCGATCAGGTTGATCACGCCGAACAGCAGCATGACGAGGAAGGGCACGCTTTTGAACACGCCGGCGGCGTCGAAGCGCAGGATGTGCCACCATTGGCGCCAGGCCGTCGCCGGCGTGAAGCGGGGCACCGTGCGCGGCAGGTGCAGCGGCGCCGCCACGGCCGGCGCGGCGGCCTCGGCCTTGTGCTTGCCGAACAGGCGTTTTCCCGTGCCCGTGCGCTGCGGCTTGAACAGGACCACGGTGGCGGCGAACAGCACGATCGTGATGCCCAGCCACAGCAGGCGGTTGGCCAGCAGGAAGCCGGACAGGGGCGGCAGGCTGGCATTCGATTCGGCGGCCGTGAAGTAGCGCGTCATGCGGCCAAAAGCGCGCACGCCGAACGGGTCGAGGAGGACGGCGATCCATTCGTTGTTGATGTCGCGCGTAAACACTCCGGCCATGGCCCACAGGACGAAAAAGCCCAGCACGCCAACGTACACGAGCAGCATCGAGCGCGTGGTGGCCGCCAGCAGCATCAGCAGGGCGCCGATGAAGAGCAAATTCGGGATGACGATGACGGCGAAGCTCCACACATACGCCTGCAGCGAGAACGGGCCCACGCGCTGCGCGTCGACCCAGGGCATGAGGGGGCCGAGCATGGTGGCCAGGCCGATGGCGACAAAGATCACCAGGCAGGCGACAAAGCCGGCGGCGAAGCGCCCGAACAGGTAATCCCACTTGCGCATGGGCGTGGCGAACAGCATGTCGGCCATGCCCACTTCGCTGTCGCGCAGCACGGCGCCGGCGATGAAGACGGTGACGAGAAACATTGCCAGCAGGCTGAAGATGCCCAGCATCTGCGCCACCACGGTGGGCGCGTTGCGGTTGATGTTGCCGATGGCGCCACCGATCTGCACGGAGTCGCTGGTGGTGGCGCCAAAGGCCATCAGGGCCATGATGACGGCAAATACCCACAGCAGCGGCTGTTTCAGCTGGTAGCCGAGGTCAAACTTGAAAAATTCCTTCCACATGGCGCCCCCTTACGCCGCAACTGCGGCCGGTGCCGCGCCAGCAGCGCCATGGCGGGCAGCGTTGCGCACATGCAGGAAGTACACGTCTTCCAGATCCGGGGCAATCTGCACGAAGCCGCTGTCGGGCTGGCTGTCGGCAAACACATTGATTTGCGGCTTGCCGCCCACCAGGCGCGTCGACAGCACGTTCAAGGTTTGCTGGTACTGCGCCAGCTCGTCCATGCTGACGCTGCGGCGCCACACCTTGCCGTGCAAGGTGTCGATGGCGGCCTGCGGCTCTCCCTGCACCAGCACCTGGCCCTTGACGATCATGGCCATGCGCGGACACAGGTCCGTCACGTCGTCGACGATGTGCGTCGACAGGATCACCACCACCTGCTCGCCGATCTTGGCCAGCAGGTTCAGGAAGCGGTTGCGCTCGTCCGGGTCCAGGCCCGCCGTCGGTTCATCGACGATCACCAGACGCGGCGCCCCCAGCAGGGCCTGGGCGATGCCGAAGCGCTGGCGCATGCCGCCCGAATACGTGCCCAGCTTGCGCTTGCGCGCTTCCCACAGATTGGTTTGCTGCAGCAAGGCTTCCACGGCTTCCTTGCGCGGGCCCTTTTCCGTCAAGCCTTTCAGCACGGCAAAGTGATTGAGCAGGGTTTCCGCGCTCACTTTCGGGTACACGCCGAAATCCTGCGGCAGATAACCGAGCTGGCGGCGCAGGCCGGCCTTGTCCTTGAGGACATCGACACCATCGAAATGGATGCTGCCGCTATCGGGATCTTGCAAGGTGGCAATGGTGCGCATCAGTGAGGACTTGCCCGCGCCATTTGGTCCCAGCAAGCCGAACATTCCATTGGGAATGTCCAGGCTGACATTGTTGATGGCCTTGACGCCATTGGCATACGTTTTGTTCAGCTGTTTGATCGATAGCATGTGCAGCACTCTCCAGAGCTTGGGTATGAAAGCCGGCAGATGCATGTCTGCCGGTCTGTGGAAGGGGATCACCCTTGTTTTTATCAACCGCGATGGCGGATGTTACTTAAAAACAATAATATATAGCCAATTGGGAGAAAGTTAATGTTTTTGCGACCAAGGGTGGAAATGCCGGGATGAAATGCCGGAGGGAAGGATGAGTGACGTGGTGCTACACTCGCCGGTTTCAGTGACGCTGTGGTGCGGAAAAGGTGAGGATATGTCTGCAATGCCAGAAAACATGACTTTGCGCGCCATTGCTGCGGGCGAAGAGGGGGCGCTGGCGCGGCTGTTTCAACTCTACTGTTATGACAATGCCGCCTGGAGCGGCGAAGACGTGCTGGCCGACGGCCGCTACGACGTGTGCGATGCCGGGCTGGCCGAGTATGTGCACGCGCCGGGCCACACGGCGCACTGGATCGAGGTCGACGGCGCCCTGGCGGGGTTTTATGTCACGGAGCCGGGCATGGCGGGGGAACTGGCGGTGCGGGAGTTCAGCGACTTTTTTATTCTGAAGAAATACCGGCGCCGGGGGCTGGCGCTGGAAGTGGTGCGCCGGGTGCTGCTGGACAGCGCGCAGACGTGGCTGGTGGCGACGTTTCGCGCCGATGCGGATGCCTGCGCCTTCTGGCGGCAGGCGTTTGCGCGCCTGCCGTTTGCCCGGGTCGAGCCGTGGGACGATCCGGCCTTGCCGCAGTTCCAACTGACCTTGCTGAAACCGGCGGCCTGAACGTTTAGAAGCGTACCTTCACATACGCCGACGGCCCCGTCAGGCGGATGTTCAGGTCGGCATCGCGTTCGCTGTCGCGGTGCAGCTTGATTTTCGAGATGCCGTAATCGGCCACGAAGCCGATGTTCTTGAACGGAAACCATTCCATGCCGATATTGCCGCCGTAGATGTGGCCGTTGATGCGTCCGCCATTTTTTTTGATGCCCGACACTTCCGCATACATGCGCAAGTCGGGCGTGAAGGCATGGCGCCAGCCCACTTCCAGCAGCGGTGCGAATGCGTGTTCGCCGATGGAATCGCGCGCCGTGGCCGTCTCGCCATTGACGATGCCGGTGGCCGTGCCGTTCAGGCTGGCGTGGTAGTAGGCGGCGCCCAGGCCGATGCCGAAGGTGTCGTTGCCGCTGCCCAGCCACCACTTGTAGGCCAGCTAGGCCAGGTCCAGTTTTAAATCGGCATTCGCCGTGGCCGTGCCCGTGACGGGCTGGCCATTGATGATGGTCTCGCCCGTCAAGCTTGGCGTGTAGGATTTGTCGTAGCGGTAGTAGTCGAATGCCAGGCCATGGCGGTCGCCGATCAGCAAGTCCGCCTTCACGCGCGGGATGGTGGTATGGCTTTGCTTCGATTCGGGCGCGTCGATGCGGCCAAACTGCGTGTCGGCGCCGATATTGATGCGCGGATCGGCGGAAAACGCGCCCACCGAGATGCTGACACGGTCCAGCGTGGGCGACGGTTCGGCCCGCGCCGTGGCGGCCGCCGTGGCAATACCCAGCACGCCCAGCATCATGGCGCCGCGCAAGGCGAGGTGGTGCGGGCGTGGTGGGGACAGGCGGGTGGACACGGACATGGCAGACATGGGGCTACTCCTCAAGATAAAGTGAAAAACCGCCGCGGCTTCGGGGCGGCTGGCGTGATGCGGTAATGCAATGAGGAAATGGTAGCAACTGTGACATTTAGATCACGTAGCCGCACGGCGCAACTCACCGTCGGATTTGTCCTACCGTCAGGGCCGGTACACATGCCGGCATTGCCTGCAAGGGGGAACGCGGGCAGAATGGTGCGCACGAGGAGGAGACACCGCATGAGAATCGCCGCCATTTCCGATATCCACGGCAACCTGGACGCGCTCGAGGCCGTGCTGGCCGACATCGCCCGGCGCGGCGTCGACGTGACCGTCAACCTGGGCGATATCGTCTCGGGCCATCTGCAGCCAAGCGCCACGGCGGCGCGCCTGATGGCGCTCGACTTGCCCACCATCCGCGGCAACCACGAGCGCCAGCTGTTCGGCGACCCGGCCCGCATGGGCGTGTCCGACGCCTATGCGCGCGCGCAACTGCTGCCGGAACAACTCGCGTGGATAGCCGCGCTGCCCGCCACCTTGCGCCTGCGGCATGACGTGCTGCTCGTGCATGGCACGCCCGACAGCGACCTCGCATATTTTCTCGACAGCGTCACGCCGCAAGGCAGCCGCGCCGCCACGCCGGAGGAGGTGGGCGAACGGGCCGGGACGACGGACGCGGCCCTGATCCTGTGCGGCCACACGCACATGCCGCGCCAGGTGCGCCTGCCCGATGGGCGGCTGATCGTCAATCCGGGCAGCGTGGGCTTGCAAGCGTATGACGACGACCATGGTTATCCGCACGTGATGGAAAACGGCACGCCGCACGCGCGCTATGCCATCGCCGAACAGGGCAGCGACGGCAGCTGGACGGCGCAGTTGCACGCCGTGGCATATGACTGGGACAAGGCGGCCCGGCTGGCGCTGGCGAACGGCCGGCCCGACTGGGTCATGCCGCTGCGCACGGGCCGGGTCGGCTGATTAGCGGAACTCCTCTGCCACCAGGTTGTACTTCTGCATCTTGTGATACAGGGTCTGCTTCGGCAAGCCGAGCACGGCGCTCACTTCGCTGACGTTGCCGGAATAAGCGCGCAGTTCCTGTTCGATCAGGGCGCGTTCGAAGCCGTTGACCTGCTCTGCCAGCGACAGGGGGCTGGCTTGCCCGCCCGCCAGCAAGCTCGAGGCGCCGCCGGCGATGCCCAGCACGAAGCGATCGGCGATATTGCGCAGCTCGCGCACGTTGCCGGGCCAGGAGTGGGCCATCAGGTTGCGCATCTGCGCGCTGGAGACGACGGGCGCGGCGCGGTTGTAGCGGGCGGCGGCGGCCAGCACGAAGTGCTCGAACAGGATGGGAATGTCTTCGCGCCGTTCGCGCAGCGGCGGCAGATGCAGCACGATCAGATTCAGGCGGTAGTACAGGTCGCTGCGGAATTTCTGTTGCTGCGATAACTCTTCCAGGTCCAGTTTGGCCGCCGCGATGACGCGCACGTCGACGGGCGTGGGCACGTTCGAACCGAGCCGCTCGATATAGCGTTCCTGCAGCACGCGCAGCAATTTCACTTGCAGGGACAGGGGCAGGCTTTCGATTTCGTCGAGGAAAAAAGTGCCTTGATCCGCATGCTCGATCTTGCCCACCTGCCGCTTGGCCGCGCCCGTGAACGCGCCCGGTTCGTGGCCGAAGACTTCGCTTTCAAATATGCTTTCGGGAATCGCGCCGCAGTTGACGGCGACGAAGTTGTGCTTGCGGCGGTGGCTGAAGTCGTGCAGGCAGCGGGCCACCATTTCCTTGCCCGTGCCCGTGTCGCCATAGATCAGCACGTCCGCCGGTTCGTCGGCAACGTCGAGTATCAAACGCCGTATGTCGCGCATCGCCACGGAATTGCCCAGCAGGCGCGCCTCGATGCCGCCGCCGTCCTCGAGCTGGCGGCGCAGGCTGTGCACTTCCAGCGTGAGCCGCCGCGTTTCCAGCGCGCGCAGGATCACGTCGACCAGTTGCTCGGACGAATACGGTTTTTCGATGAAATCGTAGGCGCCCGTGCGCATGGCGTGCACGGCCATGGTGATGTCGCCATGGCCCGTGACGAGGATCACGGGCAGGTTGGCGTCGAGCGTCTTGACCGCCTGCAGCAATTCCAGGCCGCTCATGCCGGGCAGGCGCACGTCGCTCACGACGATGCCGGGAAAATCCGGCGTCAGCAGTTTATAAGCCAGCTCGGCCGAGTGGAAGGCCAGCACGTCCAGGCCGGCCAGCTGCAGTGCCTGCTCGCTGCCTTCGCGTACGGTGGGATCGTCTTCGACCAGCAAGACCTTCAAGCCCTCAAACATGTTTTTCCTCCTGCGTTGCAATCTGTAGTTCGATGGTGAAGATGGCGCCGCCGCCGGGGGCGTTCTCGGCGCGCAGCACGCCGCCGAACTGGCGCGTGATCTGTTCGGAAATGGCCAGTCCCAATCCCAGCCCCAGGCCTTGCGGCTTGGTCGTGAAGAACGGTTCGAACAGGTGTTCGCACACTTCCGTCGACAGGCCCGGCCCCGTGTCGGCCACATGGATCAGCACGTGCTCGGGCGTGCATTCGACGGACACGCGCAGGCTGCGCACGTCGCTGCCATTCATGGCGTCGAGCGCATTCGCGTACAGGTTCACCAGCACCTGCTCCAGGCGGTTGCTTTCGCACATGGCGAAGATGTCTTCGGGCGGCAATTGCAGGGTGAAACGCACGTTTTCCACCTGCAGGCGCCGTTCGACGAGGAACAGGGCGTTGCTGATCGCGGTGGGGATCGAGACGGAGGTCAGGCTGGTGGTCGACTTGCGCGCAAAAATCTTCAATTGACCTGTAATGGTCCCCATCCTGGCCGCAATTTGCGAGATCTTCGCCAGGTTGCGTCGCGCGTCGTCGAGCCGTCCCCGTTCGAGCAGGATGACGGCGTTGTCGGACATGGTGCGCAGCGCCGTCAGCGGCTGGTTGAGTTCATGCGTGATGCTGGCCGACATCTGCCCCAGCACGGCCATCTTGCCAGCCTGGAACAGTTCGTTCTGCGTGATGTGCAGTTTCTGCTCGGCCTTGCTGCGCACGTCGATTTCCTGGCTCAGGCTTTGCGTCATGGCATTGAGTTCCGATGTGCGCTCCTCGACCATGGCTTCCAGGTTGTCGTAGGCATGCTGCAGATCTTCGCGGGCGCGCAATTTTTGCGCCACGGCCGCGCGGCGCTGGCGCAGGTAAAAGAACAGCAGCATGAAAAAGCCCAGCAGCACGCAGGAAAAGGCGGCCGCCGCGCGCGCGCTGGCCTTGGCTTGCGCCAGGTCCGACAGGTAAATAAAGGTCCAGCCTTGCGGCGACTTGAGCTTGATTTGCGTCATCACGCTGGAGCTGATCTTCGGTGGCGTGTCGGCATGTTCCTGCTCGCGCACGCTGATCACGCGGGCCCCATTGCCCAGCTGGCGGTCGGAGACGAAGGGGATGGCTGCCAGCTGCTTCGAGTAATACTGGCGCGTGCGGTTGAGTTCCTCGACGATGGCGGGCGACAGCGGCGCCAGGGTCTTGTATTTCCAGTCCGCCATGGAACTGAGGAAGATCACGCCATGCTCGTCGGCCAGCATCACCTTGTCGGCGCCTTGCACCCAGCGTTTTTCCAGGGTTTCCAGGTTCACCTTCACCGTTGCCAGGCCCAGCATGTGGCCGTTCTGGTAGATGCCGTGGGCAAAGAAGTAGCCGGGTTCGAGCCGCGTCGTGCCCACGCCATAGAAGCGGCCCGGCGTGCCGCGCAGCGCGTCCTGGGCGTAGGGGCGGAAGGAGATATTGTCGCCAATAAAGCTATCCGGTCCTTGCCAGTTGCTGG
Organism: Janthinobacterium sp. JC611; assembly: GCF_018682595.1. Lineage (NCBI taxonomy): Bacteria > Pseudomonadati > Pseudomonadota > Betaproteobacteria > Burkholderiales > Oxalobacteraceae > Janthinobacterium > Janthinobacterium sp. JC611. Next base: position 64,749 of record NZ_JAFLJN010000004.1, on the reverse strand, counting down.
CGGCGCGCGTGTTGCCGTCGAGGTTGCTGATGAAAATGGTCGACGATTTCGCCTGCGCATTCATCTGCTCGAGGTAGTGGTTGACCGTATCGACCAGCACCGGGTCTTCCGGGTGCTGCAGCAGGCGGATCACGTCGCGGTTCAGCTCCAGCGTCTTGGGCAGGAAGTCGTATTTTTCCAGCGCATTTTCCAGGCTGCTGACATACACCTCGAGGCGCTGCGCACCGCTGGCTTGCAGCTTGCCGATGGCGATGCGTTCAGTCCAGAAATACACGAGCCAGACGGTGGCCAGACAGGCGGCCAGCACCACGCCCCAGGCCAGCGTTTCGCGGCCCGACCGTTGCGACAGGCGCTGGCGCCAGGAAAGGGAGGGTTTGTTACTGCTATTCATAAAATCAGCTGCCAACTTGCAAGAACCCACAGTATCGCATTTAAATATTCTGTAAAAAGAAAAAGCCGCCGGATATACATCCGGCGGCTCACACTTCTATTTGACGGACATCACGACGTCCGACAAAATCGTAGCGAGCGGCAGTGATTTGTGGCTGAGAAGCGCAACCGTACTTTAGTACGGGGGCGCCGAGCCGGTGAGCATCGCCGGCCGCAAAGCGCGCCGCGCAGTAGATTTTGGCCGACGTCCTTAGAAGGTGTGGCGCATACCTAAATTGAAACCGCTGTTGCCGGTGCCATCGTCGGTGGCATTGCCAACTTTGTAGGAAGCGCCGTTCTTGTTGCTGATGTGGCCGTAACCTGTGTACAGGTCGCTGCGCTTGGACAGCGCGTAGAAGGCGCCGATGGCCCACTGCTGGGCGTCACGGTTGGCATTGCTCTTGTCGTTGTGGCGGATGTACGACGCGACCAGCTTGGTGGCGCCGAACGGGGCGCTGAAGCCGACCAGGATGTCGTTGCTCTTGCTGTCGTCGAAGGCGCGGTTGTCGGCGTAGCCGAAGTTGCCTTGCACGACGCCAAAGTCGTAGCGCGTGGCCAGCAGGGTGTTGCGCGTGTGCTTCGCCACCAAATTTTCCTGGCGGTGGTGCGTCAGGGTCACGTTCAGCGGGCCGTCGATGTAATGGACGGCGCCGCCCATGCTGCGGTTTTTCGCATTGTCGCCGGCCACTTCGCCAAAGCCATACGCCAGGTCGGCCGACAGCTTGCTCCAGGTCGGCGTGCTGTATTGCACCATATTATCGATGCGGTAATTCGTCGCCATGATGTTCGACGCCGTGCCAGCCAGGCCGATGACGAACGGATCGGCCACGTCGCGCAGGGCCAGATAGTACGGCGTATATTGGCGGCCCAGCGTGACGGCGCCGGCGTTGCCGGTCAGGCCGACATATGCCTGGCGGCCGAACAGCCGGCCGCCCTGGCCCGAGGTACCGGTGTCGATATTGAAACCGCTTTCCAGCACGAAGGTGGCTGCCAGGCCGCCGCCCAGGTCTTCCTTGCCTTTGAAGCCGATGCGCGAACCGGATGCGACGCCGGACGCGACGCGGTTCAGGCGGTCTCCAGCCGCATCCTTGTCGAACACCAGGCCGGCGTCAGCCACGCCATACATGGTCACGCTCGATTGGGCCATGGCGCCGGTGGAGGCTGCGCCGAGGGTCAGCAGGGTAAACAGGACTTTTTTCATGAAAATCTCTCTAATAAGTTGGAATGACTACTGATCGCACTACCTGACTGCTTGTTACTCAACATCGACGACAAATAAATGGCCCGCTTGTGGCGGGCCATGGCGCTATCAGGCTTTGCTAGCGTGATCCGCTTCGCCCCAATGGCTTTCCGTGTTCAGGCTGGCCGCGTTCGCCGCCGCGGCTTCTTCCTCGGTGGCCAGGCCACCTTCCCACTTGGCGACGACCGCCGTGGCGACGGCATTGCCGACCGCGTTGGTGGCCGAACGGCCCATGTCGAGGAATTGGTCGACGCCCATCAGCAGCAGCAAGCCCGCTTCCGGAATATTGAACTGGTTCAGGGTAGCGGCAATCACCACCAGCGAGGCGCGCGGCACGCCGGCCATGCCCTTCGAAGTCAGCATCAGCAGCAGCAGCATGGTGATCTGGGTGCCGAGCGACAGGTCGATACCGTAGGCTTGCGCGATGAACAGCACGGCAAAGGTGCAGTACATCATCGAGCCGTCCAGGTTGAAGGAGTAGCCCATCGGCAACACGAAGCTGGAAATCTTGCGGTCCACGCCGAACTGGTCGAGCGCCGTCAGCAGTTTTGGATAGGCCGCTTCCGAGCTGGCCGTCGAGAATGCCAGCAGGAATGGTTCGCGGATCAGGCCGACCAGTTTGAAGACGCGCGGACCGATGACGACGAAGCCGGCGCCGATCAGCAGGGCCCACAGGCACATCAGGCCCAGGTAGAAGCCGCCCATGAACTTGGCAAACGTGACCAGCACGCCCAGGCCGTGCGTGGTGATGACGGAAGCCATCGCGGCGAACACGGCCAGCGGGGCCAGGTTCATGATGGTGCCGGTGATGCGCAGCATGACTTGCGCCAGCTGGTCGACGACGGCCGTCAGGGTCTTGCCCGATTCGCCCAGGCCGGCCAGTGCGCCGCCGAAGAAGATCGAGAACACCAGCACTTGCAGGATTTCATTGTTCGCCATGGCCTCGATCGGCGACTTCGGCACCAGGTGCGTGAAGAAATCTTTCAAGGTGAAGGCGGCCGTTTTCAAATTGGTTGAAGCGTGTACGTCCGGCAATGGCAAGCCCAGGTTGGTACCCAGCTGCATCAGGTTCGACAGCACCATGCCCAGCGCCAGCGAGACCAGCGAGGCCACGACGAACCAGCACATGGCTTTCAGGCCGATGCGGCCCGCCGTCTTGCCGTCGCCCATGTGGGCGATGCCGACCGTCAGGGTGGAGAACACCAGCAGCGCAATGATCATCTTAATCAGGCGCAGGAAGACGTCGGTGACGATGGAAATATTGCCAGCGATTTGAGCGCTGAGCTTGGCATCAGGGAAGGCGGTGTTGCATCCATAACCCACGGCAATGCCGAGGATCATGGCAATCAGGATGTACAGGGTTAATGGCCGTTTCTTTTTCATTTTGACTCCTCCAGTGAAACGCCGCTGTGAGCGGATTATTGATAGCGAGCAACTCAAGCTTGGAGTCAATATTTCTCAAAAACAAGCCCTTGCGTGCCAGCGATTATTTGCAGCAAAACCTGTACATAGCAAAGGATATGCCTGAAATGGGAATTTGGAAGCTAACTTCTTAAGTTGTTGATTTAAGGAAGCTTTTTTGTTGTCAGGATGTAGCAATTTGGCGTGCTTGCGCGAAATATTGGACGCGCAAGCGCATCGCTGTATGACTTTTCATACGCTAGTCGCGGCAGGGCGGCGCTGCGCCAACAAGGCAAGATTATCAGGACAATAAAAAAGCCCCTCCGAAGAGGGGCTTGCTGTGGCGCAATGCGTGTTTAGAACTTGATATTCGCCGTCAGGCTGAACGAGCGTGGCTGGCCCGGGGTGTAGCGGAAGCCGGACTTGTTGATGGCCGCCACATAGGTCTTGTCGGCCAGGTTGTAGGCGTTCAACTGCAAGTCGAGGTTTTTGTTGACCGTGTAGGTCGCCATGGCGTCGAAGACCCAGTAGGCATCCACGCGGGCCGGCGTACCGACGGCGCCGTCGGTGCCGCGCAGCATTTCACCCACGTAACGCGCGCCGCCGCCGATCTTCAGGCCAAACGGCAGGGTGTACGAAGTCCAGCTGGTGAACGCCTGTTTTGGCGTGTAGCTGAGGTTATTGATGCCGCTGGCCGTGACGACCTTGCCCGACTCGACCTTGGTGTTCATGCGCGTGTAGCCGGCGCTGACCAGCCAGTTCGGCATGATTTCGCCCACCACGCCCAATTCCAGGCCTTGCACGCGCTTCTTGCCGGTCTGGTAATAAATGGTCGAGACGACAGGGTCCTGTTCCACTTCATTCTTGACGGTGGTCTGGTAGACGGCGGCCGACAGCGACAGTTTTTGCTTCAGGAAGTCCCACTTGGTGCCGATTTCCTTGGTGATGGTTTCCTGCGGGTCATAGTTCAGGTTTTGCGCGCTGTTGGCGGCGGTGCTCAGGGCAAAATTGGTGCCTGGCGGCGCTTTCGAGGTGGCCAGCAAGGCATATACGCTGCTGTCCGGCGTCGGCTTGTACATGGCCGAGATCTTGCCGTTGGCCAGGGTGTCGCTCAGGGTCAGGTGGGCAGGAATCCGCGTGCCGACTGGCAATGGCTGTACCGCTGGCGGCGTCACGGCCGCTTGCAGGGTAACGGCGTCATAGGTGGTGTTGAAATGGTCGAAGCGCACGCCGCCGTTGAACAGCCACTTGTCGCCGAACTTGATGGTGTCGAACACATACAGGCTTTGCGTGTTGACTTCGCCTTCGGTGAAGGCGCCGCTGCGCACGGGCTTGTGGCCGGTGACGGTGTCGCGCGGATTCGGGTGGTACAGGTTCGCTGCCGGCAAGGTGCCCAGGCTGGCGGGCACATAGCTGTAGTTGGTCTGTTTTTCGCTGGTGAACTCGGCGCCGGCCACCACGGAGTGCTTCAGCACGCCCGTCTCGAATTGCGCGCTGACCACGGTCTGGTTGGTCAGGATCGTATTTTCCTGGTCTTTCACGGTGCGCAGCGAGCGCGCCAGGGTCCAGGTCGACGGATCGGTCGGGACCGGCGTCTTCAGGTTGACCATGGAACCCATGAAGGCCGTCAGCAGATAGTCCTGCTGGGTCTTGCCGTAGCGCGTGGTGTTCTGGATCTGCACGTTGGGCGAGAAATCATGGTCGATGCGCAAGGTGCCCATGTCGGCCTTGACCTTGTCGTAGTCCGAGGTGGAACCGTAGAAATTCTTCGGATCGACCTTGGCGGCGCTATTCAGGAAGCTGCGGATGACCTTGTTGGTCTCGGTGATCGTGTCCGGCGTGCTGTAGCCTGGCAAGCCGATGGTCGGCACGCCGCCGTCGGGCACGTTGTTTTGATCCACGTGCAGGTAGCTGGCCGTGATGCGCGTCGGCTTGCCGATGCCGAAGGTGACGGTGGGCGCGAAGGCCCAGCGCTTGTTCTTGACTTCATCGCGCGCCGGGTTGCCGCTGTCCTGCGTCATCAGGTTCAGGCGCATTGCCGTGCCCGAGTCGCTGTCGAGGACGCGGTTCCAGTCGGCCGTGGCGCGTTTCTGCTTGCCGCTGCCCGCCGTCAGCAGCGCATTGAAGCTGTTTTCCAGGGTGGCCGTCTTGCTGACCAGGTTGATCGAACCGGTGGGCGAACCGCGGCCGCTGTCCGTGCCCGCCGGGCCTTTCAGCACGTCGATCTGCTCGATGTTGAAGACGTCGCGCGAGATGGAACCCACGTCGCGCACGCCATCGACATAGATGCTGCCGGACGAATCGAAACCGCGCATGTAGACGGCGTCACCCGTGTTCGTGTTGCCGTTTTCGCCGAGGAAAAAAGTACCGACGCCCGGCGTGTTGCGCAGCGCGTCCGTCAGGGTCAGCGCACCTTGCTGTTCGATCAATTCCTTCTTGATCACGACGATGGTTTGCGGCGTATTGACGAGCTCTTCCGTGTATTTCGGCGACGAGGCTTTTTCGGCTTTGAAATCATTTTCCTTGGAACCCACGACCTTGATTTCGTTCAGGGTTTGCTGCGATGCGGGCGCGCTTTGACCGGCCGGGTCGGCCGCCTGGGCGGCGACGGGCAGCAGCATCACGGCCAGGGCGGCGCCGATGTGCTGGTTGAAACGGGTTGGGGCGTGTTTGCGGCTCTTGATTGCCATCTTGCTCTCTCGATAAGGTCAGGGTAGTGGTTCCTGGCTGGCTCTGCGCCGCAGTGCTTGGGCACGCGGGCAAGTGGCTGGCGATGGAGACGGAATAGGCGGTATTGTAATAACTGGGCGCTATTTCGTAAATGAGAATCGTTATCAGTATCATTTGCGCAACGGATGCGGGGTGCCGTGAAAAAAAACGCGGTCCTGGCCCATGAATGCTTGCTTTGCGGCCCGGCCGCTGCTATGCGCGCAAGCCTCCGGCGGCGGGAGTATGATGAGCAACCTTTACAAATTTCTTCCGAGCATGCTGCAGACTCCCGATGCCTTCGTCCCTCTGATCGATGCGCCTGAACCGGCCCCGGCCGCCGGCGAGACGCTTACCTTTGTCTTCCACCGCGGGCGCCTGCTGTTGCGTACGCCGGAACTGTCCCTGCCCACGGCCGCCGAAGCGGCCGCGCTCGATATCGACTTGCGCCGCGCCCAGCCCGTGGGCTTGTGGCAGGGCCGCTATTGCCAGACCGTCTGGATGGATGACGACGCCTTGCCCGCTGCCGGCGCCCTGGCCTGGCACGGCATGCGCTCGCTTTTCAATGCCGTCGACGACGCCTTCCTGGGCCTGGCCAGCCGCGCCGCGCAGCTGGCCGAGTGGGCGCGCACGCACCGCCATTGCGGCGTCTGCGCCACGCCGATGCAGCGCACGCGCGGCGAACGCTGCTTCACCTGCGCGGCCTGCGGCATGCTCGCGTATCCGCGTATTTCGCCCGCCATGATGGTGCTCATCCGTAAGGGCGAGCAGGTGCTGCTGGCCATGCACAGGCACTCGCCATCACAGCGCTTCAGTCCGCTTGCCGGTTTCCTGGAAGCGGGTGAATCGATCGAGGAAGCCGTGCACCGCGAAGTGATGGAAGAGGTGGGCTTGCGCGTGCATAACTTGCAATATTTCATGAGCCAGTCCTGGCCGTTTCCCCATTCGCTGATGATCGCGTTTACGGCCGATTACCTCGACGGCGAGATCCGCCTGGACGAGAACGAGATCGCCGAGGCGCGCTGGTTCGGTCCTGGCGATGCGTGGCCGGAAGCGAGTTCCAGCGTGTCGATTTCGGCCCTGCTGGTGCAGGCGCACCGTCCGCCGGCGCAGTAGCAAAGCAGCGGCTGCTCAGGCAGCCTGCCGCATTTTCTATATACTGGCGACAATTGCAAATTTTAGGGTGGTTTAGCATGTCTCAAGAAGAATTCTCCGAAAACGACTGGCGCCGGCTGATCAGCAGCTTTGGCGAAGATCCGCAGCGTCCTGGCTTGCTGGAAACGCCGGCGCGCGTGGCCAAGGCGTGGAAGCACTGGACGTCGGGCTATGGCCAGGATCCGGTGGACTTGCTGAAAGCCTTTGAGGATGGCGCGGAACAGTACAACGAGTTGATCGTCGTGCGCGGCATCCCCGTTTACAGCCATTGCGAACACCACCTGGCGCCGTTTTTCGGCAAGGCCACCATCGGCTACGTGCCCAACGGCAAGATCGTCGGCCTGTCGAAACTGACGCGCCTCGTCGATTGCTTTTCCAAGCGTCTGCAAGTGCAGGAACGCATGACGATGCAGATCGCCAATGCGCTGATGGAAGTGCTGGAACCGAAATCGGTGGGCGTGGTCGTACGCTGCCGCCACCTGTGCATGGAAAGTCGCGGCATCCGCACGCCGGGGGAAGAAACCATCACCTCGGCCATGCTGGGCGAGATGCAGCCGAACCTGGCGCTGCGCACGGAATTTCTGGCGTTGGCACGCGAAAGCTGATTTTTCGGCGACGATGCAGGGCGAAGGCGGCATATGCCGCCTTTTTTTATGCGCCTTTTATACTCTCCTGGATTCCCGTTCCGCCAGGTAGCGCGCCGGCGGCTTGCCTACCGCCTTGCGGAACATGGTGACAAAGCCGCTGGTGTTTTCATAGCCGAGCTCCAGCGCCACGGCTTTCACGCTGCGCCCCTGCGCCAGCCGTTGCAAGGCAAGGATGACGTGCAGTTGCCGGCGCCAGCGGCCCACGCTCATGCCCATTTCCTCCAGTGACTGGCGGGTCATGCTGCGCTCGCTCATGCCGATGCGGCAGGCCCATTCGGCCAGGGTGCTTTTGTCGGCCGGCTGCGCCAGCAGCAGGGTGGCCAGGCGGCGCAGGCGCGCATCGCGCGGCATCGGCAAATGCAAGTCTTCCACGGGCGCGGCCGCCAGCTCGTCGAGCAGCGTGAGCACCAGGCGTTCCTGTGCACCCTGCAGCGCGGCCAGGGTGGGAAAACCGGCCGCCTTGGCGATTAGTTCGCGCAGCAATGGCGACACGGCCACGGTGCAGCAGACGGCGGGCAGGGCCGGCGCCATGGCCGGCTCGACAAACAGACAATAGCATTGCGCCTCGCCCACGCCCTGCGCGGCGTGCATCAGGCCGCCTGGTATCCATACGGCGCACTGGGGTGGCACGATCCACACGCCACTTTCCACTTCACAATGAATCACGCCCCGCGTGGCGTACAGCAACTGCCCTTTGCGGTGCTGGTGCGGCGCCTGCTCCGCATCCTCGCGCACGCTGGCCAGGCCCACGGCCAGCAGCGGACGCAGCACGCCATCGACATCGAAATCGAGGATGGAGGCGTCATCGTCCAGGCCCAGGTGGGCCGTCAGCATGCTGGGCAAGAGGGCATGGGGCATGGGAATACTTTGGCTGGATTGAATAATATTGTGGCTATTTTATGCAATGACGCGCCATGCCGCCAACGCTATCGTATGGGCATCCGCAGCCCCGCTTCAACGGCAACCGCCGCCGCCCGTGTTCTGATGAAGGTGAGGAAGAACGGCAACCCCTTCAAGGAGTTATCTCATGCAACTCGATTTTTCCACTTTTCCCCTCGTCTGGATGCGCCGCGACGGCGCGTCCGGCGACCAGGCCGACGTGTTGTTCGCCCAGTTCGAGGCCCTGCTGGCGCGCCGGCAGGCGTTTGTCATCCTCAGCGAGGAAGGTTTTGATGAGGACGGGCATGCACACCCGCAGGAAGAGCGCAAGCGCGCCGTACTGTGGATGAAGCAAAACAAGGCCGCCATCCGCGCGTATATCCAGGGCATGGTGCTGATCGAACCGAGCGCGGCCAAGCGACTGGCCGGCAAGGCCTTTGCCGTGCTATTTGGCAAGTTCTGGGGCTATCCCCTGCATTTCGGCACCAGCCGCGACGACGCGCTCGACATTGCCCGACATTTGATCCGGGCCTGGCTGCCGCCGCGACTGCCGCCAGGCGACGGCAGCCCGGCTGTGCATCAGTAACGGTAGTCGTTGACGAAGTGTTTTGTGAAGTTGTACTTGCTGCCGCCGTCGAGCAGGTCGACCAGGCGTTTCGGCGCTGAGGCCGACATGAAGGCGTCGGCGGCCCCGCCCGTGCTGCGGAATTTCATGCCGGGGCTGAGGATCTGGTTGGCGCCGATCTTTAGGTGCTGGAAGCTTTTCGTCTTCTCGTTATTGAGGATGAAGTGCAATTCCTGCTTGAACGTCAGGAAGGGGATCTTCAGCCACCAGCCTTCGTCCGTGCCATAGCTGGCGACGCTGGCAAAATGCGTGTTCTTGTCCGTCAGGGTGGGTTTGCCCAGGCGGTCGTTGATGCGTTTCATGGCTTCATTCTTGGTCATGCTGTGCTTTCGTGATTCGATCTATCCGGCGTGCATTCTGACACAGGCGCGCCGCCGCGTGCCGTGGAATGCCTTACAGCAGCAAAATCAGCGAGCCGAGCACGATCAAGCCGCCGCCGATGGCCGCTTTCACGGTGAACGGTTCGCCCAGCACGAGCCAGCCGGCCAGCATCACCAGCGCCACGCTGAGCTTGTCGACGGGCGCCACCAGAGAGACGGGCCCCAGCTGCAGCGCGCGGAAATAGCAGAGCCACGACAGCCCCGTGGCCACGCCCGAGGCGATCAGGCAAGTCCAGCCCACCCAATTGCCGCCGGACGGGCGCTGCCATTCCGCGCGCAGCGAGATGATGGCTGCCGTCACCAGCAGGATCACGCCCGTACGTATCAACGTGGCCATATTGCTGTTCAGGTGGGCTACGCCCAGCTTGCCCAGGATGGCCGTCAGGGCCGCGAACACGGCCGACAGGATGGCAAAGCCTTGCCAGGTGAAAGTGGTCGACATGGGGCTCCTTGCGCGGTGGCGACGTCAGATTGACTGTAGCGTAGCACGCTGATCGTGGGAAAAACTATTGCGGTGCAGCATCAACTCTCATCAATTGTCGCAACGCATTAACAACACCGGGCAAAAAACATTGCTTACCGGCATTGTAAATATCGGTCGTTCGAGCGTATGCTGAAGCAGTCTGAACGGTGCCGCCAGAGCACCGTCGCCGCCGCATTGCTGGCCTGTCGAGCAGGAAGCGGGTCACGCCCCATCGCCGCAAATAGAGAGTTGGAGACACAGCATGAAGAAATTGACGTTCCAGCAGAAGTTATGGATTCCCCTGATTTGCAGCCTGTTGTGCATCACCGTTATTTTTGTCTATAACGCCCTGGAAGTGCGCAAGATCCGTATCGAAGAGCGCAGCGCCGACCTGAGCAATGCCGCCGACCTGGGCCTGGGCGCCGTCAAGATGTTCGGCGACCTGGCCGCCAGCGGCGCCTTGACGAAGGAAGAAGCGCAGAAGCAGGCCACCGCCGTCATCAAGAGCATGCGTTTCGGCGAGACCGGTTATTTGTCCATCATCAACCTTGACGCCGTCGTCGTGATGAATCCCGCCGCGCCGCAAACGAATGGCAAGAACATGGCGGATTTTAAGGATGCCAACGGCACCTATCTGTACCGCGACATCGTTGCCGTCGGCAAGAGCGATGCGGGCAAGGGCTTCGTCCACTATTATTTCCCCCGTCCCGGCCAGAAAAATCCGGAACCGAAGATGAGCCGCGTGGTGGCCTACAAGCCATGGAGCTGGACTATCGTGACGGGCGTGTACATGGACGATATCGACGCGGCTTTCCGCCAGTCGCTGCTGACCTCGCTGGGCGTGCTGCTGCTCGTGTGCGCGCTGCTGGCCGCCGTCGTCGTGGCCATCAACCGCAGCCTGCGTCATGCGCTGGGCGGCGATCCCGAATATGCGGCCGACGTGGCCGCCCAGATCGCGAATAACGATCTGAGCGGCGCCGTGCGCACGCATGCCAGCGACCGCCACAGCGTGCTGTACGCGATGAAAACCATGCAGGCCAACCTGGTCGATGCGATCAGTGAAATCCGCCATAGCGCCGAGACGATCGCCACGGCATCGAGCGAGATTGCCAGCGGCAATATGGACTTGTCGGCGCGCACGGAAATGCAAGCCAGTTCGCTGGAAGAAACGGCGGCGTCGATGGAGGAATTGACTTCGACCGTGACGCAAAACGCGGGCAATGCCGTGCAGGCGAATGAACTGGCGCAGTCCGCTTCGGCCGTGGCGCGCCAGGGCGGCGCCGTGGTGGCGCAAGTGATCGGCACCATGGACACCATCAACGCTTCGTCGCGCAAGATCGTCGACATCATCGGCGTCATCGACGGCATCGCCTTCCAGACGAATATCCTGGCCTTGAATGCGGCCGTCGAGGCGGCGCGCGCCGGCGAGCAGGGCCGCGGCTTTGCCGTGGTGGCGTCGGAAGTGCGCAATCTGGCGCAGCGCTCGGCGGGCGCGGCGAAGGAAATCAAGGAACTCATCGGCGCTTCCGTCGACAGCATCGCGGCCGGCAGCACCCTCGTCGCACAGGCGGGCACGACCATGGATCAGGTGGTCGCTTCCGTCTCGCGCGTGACCGATATCATGGCCGACATCACGGCCGCCTCGCACGAGCAAAGCACGGGCATTGGCCACGTCAACCAGGCGATCACGGAGATGGATAGCGTGACACAGCAAAATGCGGCGCTGGTGGAAGAGGCGGCGGCGGCGGCGTCGAGCATGCAGGACCAGGCGGCCGTGCTGGCGCAACTGGTGGCGCGCTTCAAGCTGTCGGCGCACGAACATGGCGCCGCGGCGCCGCGCCTGGCGGCCGCTGGCGCGCCACGCGCCGTGGCGAAAAAACCGCTGCGCAGCCTGGCGGCGCGCTAGGGGTTTCGTTAGGGACTTACCGGGCGGGCGCCGCCGCTTGCGGCGCCGCTTCGAATTCCAGCTTGTCATCGACGACCACGAATTGCCCGACCGGCTGGCCCAGGTCGGCTTTCGGGTCGTTTTCCATTTCCGTCAGCGCATTGCAGGTATTCGTTTCCGCCTGCCACAGTTGCTTGCCCATCCGGATATTCCATATGCCATCGCCAGCCGCAAACAGTTCGACGGTGATGTCGGCTGGCGCATCCGTCGACAGGGTATGCAGGCGCTGGCATTGCGGCAGATTGGTCGCCATCAGCTGCACTTCCACGGTATCTTGCCAAAAATAACGTTGCTGGCGGCGCACGGTCAGGGAATGGTCTTGCCCATCGAACATGTAGATGGCGAAGTCCTGGACACAGCCTGACAGCAGGACGGACAGCGTGACGATCAGGAGTTTGCGCATGGTCGGCTTTCTTGGTTTGTGCTCGGGAATGTCGGGATGCCTGCGTGACGGTGCGAGTGGGTGCTTGCCTCGCTTGGGCGCCGTCTTGTTTTTCGCTTACGTGGCATTATATCCATGCATATCAGTTGCGGCGCGACAATAGTTATGCCAAGTCCGCTTGCCGCACCGCTTGCTCCACCTATCTACCTGGAAAGACCACGATGATCGACCTGTATTACTGGACCACGCCCAACGGGCACAAAGTGACGATGTTCCTGGAAGAAGCGGGCATCCCCTACAAGCTCATTCCCGTGCATATCGGCAAGGGCGAGCAGTTCAAGCCCGAATTTCTCGCCATTGCGCCGAACAACCGCATCCCCGCCATCGTCGACCAGGCACCGGCAGATGGCGGCGCACCGCTGTCCCTGTTCGAGTCGGGCGCGATTCTGCAATACCTGGCCGAGAAAAGCGGGCAATTCCTGCCGCACGATGTGCGGGGACGCGCCGAGGTCATGCAATGGCTGTTCTGGCAAATGGGCGGCCTGGGCCCCATGGCGGGGCAAAACCACCATTTCGTGCAATACGCGCCCGAACCCATCGACTACGCCATCACGCGCTACGTCAACGAAACGAACCGGCTATACGGCGTGCTGAACAAGCGCCTGGCCGACCGCGAGTTCGTCGCCGGCGACAGTTATTCGATCGCCGACATGGCGATCTACCCGTGGATCGTGCCGCATGCGCGCCAGCGCCAGAAGCTGGAAGATTTCCCGCACCTGGCGCGCTGGTTCGCGGCCATCGCCGCCCGTCCCGCCACCGTGCGCGCGTATGCCCGCGCCGCCGAAATCAACGTGCAGCCCACCGTCAGCGAGGACGCGAAAAGCGTGCTGTTCGGCCAGACGGCGAAGACGCTGGGCTGAGCGGCCGTCAGTTGCCCCGGTAGGTGGAAAAACCGAAAGGACTGAGCAGCAGCGGAATGTGGTAATGCTGGTCGGTCTTTTCCACGTGGAATTGCACGGGGATTTCCGGGAAAAAAGTTTCCTGTTTCAGGCGCGCATAGTGTTCGCCTGTTTGAAACACGATGCGGTAGTCGCCCGCCTGCATGGGCGCGCCTGCCGGATACATGGCCGCGATGCGCCCCTGCGCATTCGTCACGGCGCTGCTCAATGGCTTCCAGTCAGTCCCCTGCTTTTGCTCCAGCGTCACCGTCACGCCCGCCGTCGGCTGGCCGCTCTGCAAGTCGAGGATGTGCACGCTCAAGGGATTGGCGGCGGCCAGGGCCAGGCTGGACAGGCTGGCGAAGGCCAGGGCGGCGGTGGTTTTTTTCAGGTAGGTCATCGCGTTGCTTTCAAGGTGAGGGGAGATCGAGTTCGGGAAGGGAGGACAGGGCTGCCTGGGCACAGGCGCGGTCTTGCAGGGCGCCACCGCCACCGGCGACGCCGATGGCGCCGACCACTTGCCCTTGGGCCATCAACGGCAGGCCGCCACCGAGCAGCAACAGCTCCGGCACGGTGGTCAAATTGCTCATGTCCGGATTGTTGCGGGCCGCCGCAGCCAGCGCATAGGTATCGTTTTTGGTGGACAGGGCCGTGTAGGCCTTGCGCCGGCTGGCATCCGTGTTGTGGGGACCGACGCCATCGGCGCGTTGCACGGCGACGACATTGCCGCCACGGTCGAGTATGCTGACGACGATGTGGCGGCCTTGCGCCTGGCAAGCGGCCAGGGCCGCGTTGGCCAGGGTGTTGGCCGCCGCCAGAGAAACATCATCGACCTTGCGCAGCTGGGCGTGGGCCGGGCTGGCCAGCAGGCACAGCAGGGTAACGCCGGGAAAAAGAGATCGCATGTGGCTATCCGTTGAGTAAAGTGGCGCCAGTATGGCCAGTGTTACCCTACGAGAAGATGAGCGCCGCATGACATTTTTATCATCCTCAGCGCCCAACACGCGGCGTAAAATGGTGCAACATCCCACACGAAAGCCCCTCCCATGCGCATCCTGGTCATCGAAGACGAACCGAAGACGGGCGACTACCTGCTGCGCGGCCTGGCCGAGTCCGGTTTTACGGTGAGCCTGGCGCGCAACGGCCGCGACGGCCTGCACATGGCAAGTACGGAGTCGCCCGATCTCATCGTGCTCGACGTCATGCTGCCCATCATGGATGGCTGGCAAGTCTTGCGCGCGCTGCGGCTGCAGGAAGGCGGCGCGGACGTGCCCGTGATTTTCCTCACGGCGCGCGACGAGGTGCAGGACCGCGTGAAAGGGCTGGAACTGGGCGCCGACGATTACCTGGTGAAACCGTTCGCCTTTGCCGAACTGGTGGCGCGCATCCGCACCCTGCTGCGGCGCGGGCCGCCCCGCGAAGACGACGTGATCCGCATCGGCGACATGGAAATCGATGTGATGAAACGCAAGGTCAGCCGGCAAGGCCAGCGCATCACCCTGACGGCCAAGGAATTCGGCTTGCTGCATTTGTTGGCGCGGCGCCAGGGCGAGGTCTTGTCGCGCTCCATCATCGCTTCGCAAGTGTGGGACATCAATTTCGAGAGCGACACCAACGTCATCGACGCGGCCATCCGCCGCCTGCGCAGCAAGCTCGACGATCCGTTCGAACCCAAGCTGATCCACACCTTGCGGGGCATGGGCTATGTCTGCGAATTGCGCGCGCCATCTGCTCCCGACGGCGGCGCAGCCGCATGAAATTCTCGCAACTGCGCCGCTCGCTGACCCTGCGCGTCACGCTCGTGTTCGTGCTGATCGTGGCGCTCGTGTCGGCCGGCCTGGGCATGCATTTGTACCGCTCGTTCGTGGCGGAAATCGAGCGCCGCGACGACATTTTATTATTGGGAAAACTGCGGCAGATCCAGCAATTACTCGGTAACGCGGGCACCCTGGACATCATCCGCGAGCGGCCCCAGTACTTTCGCGACACCATGAGCGGGCAAGAGAACTCCCTGGTGCGTATCGTGCGCGCCGATGGCACGCGTTTGATCGATGTCAACCCGAACGCCGAGACGGTGGCGCATCCTGTTCCCGTGGCCGTCGATGCGCCCGTGACAGCCAGCGACATCGTCAGCTGGATCAGCCGCGACGGCTATCCGGCCAGGGTCGTGGCGGCCAGCGCGCGCATCGGCGATCCGGCGCAGATGGCCGACATTTCCGTCGCCCGGGTCTACGGCGACCGCACGGCCATGTTTGCCGCCTACCGCTGGCAGATCGTCGTCTCCGTCGCCGTCAGCGCGCTGGTGGCGGCGATTCTTGCCAGCGTGATGCTGCTGCGGGGACTGCGGCCGTTGCGCAATATCGCTGCCCATGCGGCCCTCGTGCGGCCGGGCAAGCTGGGCCAGCAGCTGGAGGCGCGCGGCGCGCCGACGGAGCTCTTGCCCTTGATCCAGGCGCTCAACGCCATGCTGGCGCGGCTGCAGGAAGGCTATGCGCGGCTGTCGCAGTTTTCCGCCGACCTGGCGCATGAATTCCGCACGCCCGTCACCAATCTGCTGGGGCAAAGCCAGGTCATGCTGGCGCGCCCGCGCAGTGCGCACGAGTATGAACAGCTGGTGTCGTCGAATGTGGAAGAGCTGGAACGGCTGTCGCGCATGATCGACAGCATGCTGTTCCTGGCGCGGGCGCAGCAGGATGAGATGATCCTGATTAAGCAAGCCTTGCCCGTGCAGGACGAATTCTTGCGCCTGGCCGATTTCTTTGAAGGCCTGGCCGAAGAGCGGGGGCTGGCGCTGGCCTGCCACGGCAGCGGCAATGTGACGGCCGAGCCGCAACTGCTGCGCCGCGCGCTGGGCAACCTGCTGTCGAACGCCATCCGCCACGCGGCGCCCGGCAGCACGATTGTCTTGCGCTCGCATGCGACGAACGAGGGCGTGGAATTGAGCGTGAGCAACCTCGGCCCCGCCATCCCCGCCCGTCACTTGCCGCACCTGTTCGAGCGCTTCTACCGCGCCGACCCGGCCCGCAGCGACTCGGCCGCCTCCACCGGCCTAGGGCTGGCCATCGTCACGGCCATCATGCAGTTGCATGGCGGCGGCGCGACGGTGGCGTCCGACGCGGCCGCGACGACGTTTACGCTCACCTTCCCCGTTTAGCCCATTTCGACCAGGAACTCATGCATGCCCGTATGCGGCAATTGCGCGCACGCCGGTGCAAAGTGCGGCAACTGCCCCCACAGCAGCGGGTTGCCGACGATGTACACATAATGCTGGGCGCGCGTGAGGGCCACGTTGAGCAGGTTCGGCGTGGCCGCCGCCCATTGCGCGGCGCCGGCCGTGCTGTCGTCGGCGCCGAGGACCAGCATCACCACGCTTTGTTCCTTGCCCTGGAAGGTGTGCACGGTGCCCACCATCTGGCCGCTCCACTGGCGCAATTCACGCGCCGTCGGCGCCTTGCCGTAGCCGAGGCGGCGGTCCCAGTCCATGTCGACGATGCGCGAACGCAATGCGTCGCGCACGGCCTTGAATGGCGTGATCACATACATGTCGGGCAGCTTGCCGTCGCGGCGATACAGCTTTAATAGCACTTCCAGCACGAAATCGAGCTGCACGGGCACCACCTGCTTGTAGCTGACGGGACCGATGGCGTCGATCCAGCGGCTGGGGCCCCGCGTGAGGCCGCGCGCGCCGGCCGGCGGCGTGCGCTCGGCCAGGCCGTAGACCATCTTGTCTTCGTAGGCGATGCTGTTGGCCAGCGAAAACATCGGTTCCACGCAGCGGCGGTGCACGCGCAAGGGGCTGCCGATCCACAAGGGTTTTTCGCTGTGGGCGCCGACAGCCGCGCCATAGCGGTTGGCCTTGTCCGCCAGGGTCTGCACGGACACGGACGTCGGCGCATAGCTGCCATCGCGCGTGTGCGGCGACAGGGCGGATAACGTTTGCACGAGGCGGCCCGGCACCGTGAACACGGGTTCGATCTGCAGCGGGTCGCCCACGACGACGGCGCGCTTGGCGCGCCACAGGCCGCCCAGCGCCGCCTGTGGCGGTGCCTGGCCCGCTTCATCGATGAACAGCCAGCCCAGCGATTCGGGGCCCATGCCCTGGAACTGGCGCGCGAACGAGGCGAACGTGGTCGATACGACGGGCACCACCATGAACAGGCTGTGCCACACCATGGCGACGTGCGACTGGTCATAGGCGCGCTTGTTTTTCAGCAATTTTGACACGGCCAGCAAGTTGCCGCCAAAGCCGGGACCACCTTTTTTCGCCACTTCCGCCAGCCACGCTTCGTGCAGGGCCAGGGCCTTGGCGAACAGGCGCGAGCGCAGGCGCGCCAGGGCCGGTTCATGCCACAGGCCGTCGATTTGCAGGGCGTCGCCGTCCAGCTCGTCCAGGGTCGCCGGCGCGATGATGGTGGGGAAGCGCAGGCGGGCGCGGCGCAGCAGTTCCGTGCTGTCATCCCATTCGCGCTGGCGCGACTGCGCCGTGCGCAGGGCGATGTGCTGGCTGTTGCGGGCGCGCTCGCAGCGCGGCTCCAGCTCGCCTTTCAGCAGCAGCTTGATGGCGGACACGTCACGCGCGGCCTGGCGCTGCGCCTCGGCGTTGGCGACGACGGCCTCCTTGTAGGCGCGCGCCGGGGCCGTGCGGAACAGGCGGGCAAAGAAGCCCGGTTGCGTCAGCGCCACCAGGCGTTCTTCCTCCAGCAATTCCTTCTTGCTGAGCAGCAGGGTGTCCTGCTGCGCCAGCGCGTCGGACAGGGCGCCATTCGCCGCATCCATCTCTTGCTCGGCAGCAATCAGCGCCTGCTGGCTGGCCTGGATGAAATCAGCTTCCGTGCAGGTGCCGACGGCTTGCCACAGGGCCGCGTACTGGGCGTGCTCGGCCAGGGCCTTTTCCACCACGTGTTCCGTCTCGCGGAACTCGCGCGCGGCCTGGGCGAAGCTCACGCCCTGGTAACTGGCCAGCCATTGGCGGATGTTCTGCGCGTGCGGCGTCTTGCGCGCCGTGCTCTTGTCCCAGTCATCGTCATAGAAATTGCTGATGAAGCGGCGGCGGTTGGCGCTGTTGCCCAGCGCACAGGACATCAAGCCCCATGGCGCTTCCGCCTCGCCCAGGGCGCGGTTGGCGCCATTGCCGTCGGCCACGACCCGGCGCGCCACGCTTTCAAAATAGCGCGTGCGCGCCCATTCCTTGCCCAGTTGTTTAGGTTTCGGCAGGTCGCCGGAAATGTTTTCCACGGCCGCATTGTTTGACGAGGCGACGACCATTTCAAAGCCCGTCAGTTCCGGGCGCAAGCGGGCAATCGTGATGGGGTCGCGCACGCCTTCGAAGGCCACGGCCACCTTGCCGATGAAGGCGTCGGCGGCGCGGTCCAGGCAGGACAGCACGCTGGCGCGGCGCACGATATTGTCGGCGAACAATTCGCGCAACAAGGTCGTCTTGCCCGTGCCCGGCGGGCCATTCACGGAAAAGATGCCCCGCTCGCTCAAGCCCGTGCGCGCGCCGTGGATGGCGAACTGCTGCATCAGGCTCATGGCGTAGCTGGCGTCTTCCAGCCAGTGTCCGCGGTTCATGTTCGCGGGATTGAGCATGGCGGCCAGCGCCTGGCGTCCGGCCGGGCTGTACAGGTCGATGCGCTCATCCTGCGCCAGCGGCGTCAGATAGGCGGCGACCGTCGCCGGCAGCTTGCCGCCACGCAAGGCGCGGATGATCTGCTCCAGGTCATCGAGGTAAAAACTGTTGAGGATATCGATCGACGGCTCCACCGCGTCGCCGAAGTCCAGGCTGCGGTTCCGGCTGGACTCCGGCGTATCGGCGTCCGCCACGGCCGCGCGTTTCTTGCGGGTGCGCAATTCCAGCACGGCCAGCGGCTGGCCGGCCGACGGGTGGAAACCGGCCCAGTCGCGCAGCAGGTCGGCCAGGGCCGCGATCTCCATGCCGGACAGGGGAGACGCCACATTACCCGCTTCGTCCGTCACTGGCTGCGGGACGCGGCTTGCCGCGAAATTGCGCAGGCTGTCTTGCAGCGCCAGCTGGCTGTCGCTGAAGGCGTCCAGGCTCAGGCCCGACCAGTCCGGCGTGCGGGCGCGGCCCAGGGCCCACGGCAAGGTCGACACGGACACGGGATCGAATTGCGGCTCGCCCAGTGCATTGAGGTTCAGGCGGGCAAAGCACGAGCGTCCCAGCAGCTCCGTTTTTTCTGTGTCGGCGATGTTTTCCGGGCCGCTGGCCGGCGGACAAGCCTTGTTGATTTCGGCCTTGTCGAACACGCCGAGGAACAATGAAAAGCCGTCGATCTCGCGGTCGGACGGCACTTGCCACTGCGTGGCGAACTGCGGCGGCAATTGCGCCAGCTGTTCGCGGTGCAGGAGACGCACGGTGGACTGGTCTTCAACGTCCGTGATTTGATTCAGGTCAAACGGGATAAAGAATTCGATCTTGTGCCAATACTCCAGGATAGCCAGGAGGCGCTGCTGTTCTGCCTGATTCATGATGACCAATATTTTGTAAAGCGAGCGAGGATTGTAAAGCGTATGCGCGGTGCACGTTTTGCACTTTTGCCTATTGCGCGGGCTTTGCCGCAAAAAAAGTGGCGATGGCGGACGAAAAAAAGCCAGGCAGCAACTTCCTGCCTGGCTTTCCCGTGGGGAGGATGTTGCTATTGCTTAAAACTCTTCCCATTCGCTCTCGGTGGCAGCATTGCCGCGGCGCGCCGGCGCGGCCGCGACGGCCTGGCGCGCGGGTGCGGGCTTGGCCGCGGGGCGTGCGATGGCTGGCGCTGCCGGCGTGGTGCGCACCGGCGTCAGCCTGGGTGCGCTGGCGACATGGTTGCCGGTCTTAAAGAAGCCCACCACGTGCGCCAGTTCGCCCGCCTGTTCCTGCATGCTTTGCGAGGCGGCCGCCGCTTCTTCCACCAGGGCCGCGTTTTGCTGCGTCACTTCATCCATCTGGGCAATGGCCATGTTGATCTGTTCGATGCCGATGGTCTGCTCGTGTGTGGCGGAAGTGATCTCGCCCATGATGTCGGTCACGCGCACGATGCTGTCGACGATGTCGCCCATGGTCTGGCCCGCTTCATTGACGAGGCGCGACCCCGTGTCCACGTTGGCCACCGACGCGGCGATCAATTCCTTGATTTCTTTCGCTGCGCCAGCGGATCGTTGGGCCAGATTGCGCACTTCCGTGGCCACGACGGCGAAGCCACGGCCCTGCTCGCCCGCGCGCGCCGCTTCGACGGCCGCGTTCAAGGCCAGGATATTCGTCTGGAAGGCGATGCCGTCGATGACGCCGATGATGTCGACGATCTTCTTCGACGAGGCATTGATGGTGCCCATGGTGTCGACCACTTGCGAGACGATGCTGCCGCCGCGCACGGCCACTTCCGACGCGCTTTTCGCCAGCTGGTTGGCCTGGCGCGCATTGTCCGCGTTCTGCTTCACGGTCGAGGTCAGCTCTTCCATGGCCGACGCCGTTTCTTCCAGCGAACTGGCTTGCTCTTCCGTGCGTGACGACAGGTCGAGGTTGCCGGCGGCAATTTCGCTCGATGCCGTGGAGATCGCATCCGTGCCGTGGCGCACTTGCGCCACCACGCCCAGCAGGCTGGTGTTCATGGCTTTCAGGGCGCCCAGCAGGCGGCCCGTTTCATCGCTGGAATGGACGACGATGTGCGAGGACAAGTCGCCCGAGGCCACGGTTTCGGCCACGCTGACGGCCGCATTGATGGGCTGTGTGATCGAACGCGTGATGATCCAGGCAACGAAGGCGCCCAGCAGCACGGCCACGCTGCCCAGGGCAATCATGGAGGCGCGCGCGCTGGCGCTCAGCGTTTCGGCGTCCGTTGCCGCTTGCGCGGCCTGCTGCGCTTCATAGGCGACCAGGCTGTCGAGCGCGCCCAGCACGATCTTCAGGCTCGGCGCCGCCTGCTGCGTCAGGAAGGCGATCGCTTCTTCCGTCTGGCCCGCATTGCGCAGCTCGATGACCTTGTTGTTCAGCGGCGCGCCCGATTTCAGGGCCGCGTCCAGTTCGGCCATCAGGGCCGTTTCCTTGTCCGTCGAGATTTTCTTTTGCAAGGTTTCCTTGGCGGCGCCGTATTTCTTGCGCGCTTCGCCGATCTTCGCCAGTTCCGCCTGCACCAGCGCTTCCGTCGGCGCCACCACCACGCTGGTGATCGCCAGGGTAATGTTGCGCACGTTGTCGCTCATGGTATTGGCGGCCGCCATCTTGACGTTCTTGTCGGCCACGATATCGTGCGTGCGCGCGCTCAGTTGCCCCATGGAATACAGGCCGACGAGCAAGACGGCCACCAGCAGGCCGAGGACGACAGCAAACCCGATCCCGAGCCGGGTGCCGATTTTGAATTGTGTGAGTGACATGATTGCTTTCGTGGTGCGGAAGTGAGGGAAAACGTCGGCAGGTCAGGGCTACGGGTTTATACGTAACGGCAGCCAGCCTGTAATTGTTCCTCAAAATTCCGCACTGCAATACAAAAATTTGTATCAAGTCCCCGAAAAGTTTAAAAATTGCTAGCAACTTAAAAAAGTTGTCGTATGGAAACAACGAGCGCGGCGCTGGGTGCGGACTCAGTTTTCCGCAAACAGGTGGGTGGCCAGGAAATCGATGAAGGCGCGCAGTTTCGGCGTCAGGTGGCGGCTGCTGGGCCACAGGAGGCGAAAGGCGCCGTCGTGCTGGCGGTGCGCGTCCAGCACAGGGTGCAAACGGCCCGTGGCGAGCGCCGCGCGCACGGCAAAGTCGGGCAGGGCGGCGATGCCCAGGCCGCTTTCGGCGAAGTGCAGCAAGGTCTCGACATTGTTGCAGCTCAGTAGCGCCGGCAGGCCGGCCGCCTGCAAGGCGGGCCATTCGGCCAAAGGCCACGCCTCGACCTTGCCGCTGCTGGGAAACTTGTACAGCAAACAAGTATGGCGGACCAGGTCGGCGGGCAGCGCGGGCGTGCCGTGCCGGGCCAGATAGGCGGGCGCGGCCACCAGTTGCAGCTGGAACTGGCCCAGCTGGCGGCTCATCAAACGGCTGTCGGCGTTGTCTCCCGCGCGCACGACGGCATCGTAGCCTTCTTCGATGACGTCGACCCGGCGGTCGCTGAAATCGAGGTCGAGCTCCACCAGCGGATACGCGCGCGCGAACGCGGCCAGCACGGGATTGAGCAGGCTGCCCACCTGCGGCAGGCTGACGCGCAGCCGGCCTTGCGGCGCGCTCTTGCTGTTGGATAACTCCAGCTCGGCCGCCTCGATCTCGCCCAGGATGCACCGGCAGCGTTCGAGAAACACGCTGCCTTCGCTGGTCAGCGCGATGCTGCGCGTGCTGCGGTGAAACAGGCGCACGTCCAGGCGCGCTTCCAGCCGCGCGATGCTCTTGCCCACGGCCGAGGCGGAAATGCCGAGCACCCGGCCCGCCGCTACAAAACTGCGCAGTTCGGCCGCCTGCACGAAGGCCGTGAATCCCGCCAGGTTATCCATTCGCTTTCCTTTAATTGCGGATGCCGGCGTCCGCACAGACAGAAACTATAGCCTGTTTTTCTTTGATCGCGCCTGCCTTACCTTGGCAACCTGATCATTTGAAAGGCATTCCATGATGTACAACTTCTCTGCCGTGGCCTTGTCCGCCCGCATCGATCCCTTGCTCGATCTTGTCTTGCGCCAGCAGCGCCTGGTGGGCGCCGTGGTGCTGGTGCGCCACCGTGGCCAGGACGTGTATCGCCGCGCGGCCGGCTGCCTGGACCGCGAGGCGGGCACGCCCATGGTTGATGACGCCGTCTTCCGCCTGGCGTCCGTCAGCAAGCCCATCGTCTCCACGGCCGCGCTGGCGCTGGTGGGGCAGCATCGCCTGGGGCTGGACGACCTGGTGGCGCGCTGGCTGCCGTATTTTGCGCCGCGCCAGCCGGATGGCGCCGTGGCGGCGATCACCGTGCGCCACTTGCTCATGCACACGGCTGGTCTCGACTATGGCTTCTTCCAGCCGCCGGGCGGCGCGTATGCGCAGGCGCGGGTGTCCGACGGCATGGATGCGTCGACCGTGAGCCTGGCCGACAACCTGCGCCGCCTGGCCAGCGTGCCGCTCGCCTCTGCGCCGGGCGAGCGCTGGGCGTATTCGATCGCCACCGACGTGCTGGGCGCCGTGATCGAAGCGGTGACGGGCTTGCCGCTGGCGCGCGCCGTGGCACAGCTGGTGACGGCGCCGCTGGCCATGCGCGACACGGGTTTCCTGGCCACCGACCCGGCGCGCCTGGCCGTCGCATATGCGGACCGCGCGGCAGGCGAGTCCCGGCCGCGCCGCTTGCTCGACGTTGGGGAAGACCATTTGCCGTTTCTCGACGGCATGGCAGGTTTTACCTTGGCTCCGGCGCGCGCGCGCGATGCGCACGCCTACCCGTCCGGCGGCGCCGGCATGCTCGGCTCCGCGCCGGACTTCATGCGCCTGCTGGAAAGCTTGCGGCTGGGCGGCGCACCCCTGCTGCCGCCGGCGCTGGCGCGCCAGATGGGCACCAGCCAGACGGGCGGTTTCGAGCTGCCCTTCTGGCC
This sequence comes from Janthinobacterium sp. JC611, assembly GCF_018682595.1. Lineage (NCBI taxonomy): Bacteria > Pseudomonadati > Pseudomonadota > Betaproteobacteria > Burkholderiales > Oxalobacteraceae > Janthinobacterium > Janthinobacterium sp. JC611. The sequence continues at coordinate 41,029 of NZ_JAFLJN010000004.1, read as the reverse complement.
GGGCCGCGGCTTCGGCCTGGGTTTTACGGTGCTGACCGATCCGCTGCTTGCCGCCACGCCCGAGTCCGTCGGCAGCTGGCGCATGGGTGGCACGTATGGCCACTCGTGGTTTGTCGACCCTGCGCAGGAATTGTCCGTCGTGGCGTTCACGAATACGGCATTGGAAGGCATGGCGGGGCCGTTCGTGACGGAATTGTGCCAGGCCGTGTATGGCGTGGAGCAGGGGCAATGACGCGCCCGCATCCCGTCGTCTTCCTCGCGCTGGGCCTGTTCGGCGTGTATTGCATCGAGTTTGGCGTGGTGGGTATCTTGCCGATGATCATGCAGCGCTACGGCGTGACGGCCGCGCAGGCGGGGTCGCTGGTGAGCCTGTTCGCCCTGGTGATCGCCGTGGGCGGCCCCTTCCTCGTGCTGCTGGCCACGCGCTGGCGCCGCAAGCGCGTGCTGATCGTCTCGCTGCTGGTGTTCGCGCTGGCCAGCGTGGCCTCGGCCTATGCGCCCCGCTTCGAGTGGCTATTGGCGCTGCGCATCGTGCCGGCCCTGTTCCACCCCGTGTATTTCTCGCTGGCCATGGTGGCCGCCGCCGCCCTGTACCCGCCGCGCGAGGCGGCGCGGGCCGGCGCGCATGCGTTCACGGGCACCAGCATGGGCATGGTGCTGGGCATTCCGCTCACCACCTGGATCGCCGCGCAGGTTGGCTACGAGGCATCGTTTCTTGCCTGCGCCCTTGTCAACGCGCTGGCCGCGCTGGGGCTGTACCTGTTCTTGCCGGACACGCCGCGCGAAGCGCCGCTGGCGTATGGCAGTCAATTGGCCGTGCTGCGCAAACCCGCCCTGTGGTTCACCATCGCCGCCGCCGTGCTGGTGTTTGCCGCCATGTTTGCCGTGTATGCGTATGCGGCCGCCTATCTGCAGCAGGAAGCGGGCTTGTCGGCGCGCCAGACGGGGCTGGCGCTGGTGGTGTTTGGCATGGGCGGCGTGGCCGGCAATCTGTTCGCGGGGCGCCAGCTGGGCACGCATGTGCTGCGCACGGTGGTGCTGCAGCCACTGCTGCTGGGGCTGGCGTACTGGCTGTTGTACCGCCATGCGGGAACTGGTCTCGGCTGGGCGGCGCTGGCCGTCTTGCTGCTGTTCTGGGGCGCGGCGCACACGAGCGGGCTGATCGTGACGCAAGTGTGGCTCAGCAGCGAAGCGCGCGAGGCGCCCGCGTTTGCCATCGGCGTGTATATCGCCGCCATCAACCTGGGCGTGACGGTGGGGGCATTGGCGGGAGGCATGGCCATCGAGTCCTATGGCATGCCGGGGGCGCTGGCCTGCGGCGCACTGCTGGGCGGTCTGGCGCTGGCCTTGATCTTGCTCAAGGCGTGGCGTTACCGCCCATCGTCAGTCTTGAATATGGTTGGGGATGCGAAACAGTAGATCCGTGTCGCCGATATCCACGCCCGCCTGCGACAGCAGGGTGCTGGCCTGGCCCCGGTGATGCGTCTGGTGGTTGAAGAAATGCATGAGCAGGCTGAAGAATTCGCGCCGGTTCGGCCCCTTGCTGTTGCGGTAATCGAGCAAGTGGTCGAGGTCTTCTTCGCGGATGGAGGCGGCCCAGGCGACGATGAGCTGGTCCAGCCATTGCCGGTGCGCGTGCATGGCGGCAAAATCCTCGGCAGCGTACAGCGGGTGCGTGAGCGAAGCGGGCGGCGTGATGGCGCGGATCGGGTCGAGCAGGGGAAAGCCGGCCGGGTGCTTGGCATAGCGCTGCAGCCATAGCGTGTCGCCCACCATCACGTGGTTCAAGGTAGCCAGCAAGGAGCCGAAGAAGGCGCCCCGCTCGCGGCTGAGCTCTTCGGGCGGCAGGCCGGCCGCCGCCGCATACACTTTGGCATTCATCCACTGGTTGTAATCGGCCATCAGGCAAAGGTGGGCGCAACGGCTCATGCTGGACTCCTTGAGTGGATGAATGCTGAGGTTAAACGGACTTCAGGAACGCGCGTATGCCGGCCAGCAGCATTTCAATGGCCATCGCCGTCAGGATCAAGCCCATCAGGCGCTCGAACGCCGTCATGACTCTTGGACCGAGCGCGCGCTGCAAGCGTTCGGCGCACAGGAAGACGGCCAGCCAGACGACGGCCACGGCCGTCAGCCCCGCCACGTGGGCGATGACGTCGTTCATTTCATGCGAGGAAAACAGCAAGACCGTCGCCAGCGCCGACGGACCGGCCAGCGCGGGGATGGCCAGCGGCACGATGAACGGTTCGCCGCCCATCTCGTGGTCGCTATTGCCCGCGTTGGGCTGTGGGAACACCATGCGCATGGCGATCAGGAACAGGATCACGCCGCCGCCGATGCGCAGCGCCACTTCCGACAACTGCAAGGCGTTGAGGAAATGGCGGCCGAAGAACATAAACAGCAGCAAGATGCCGAAGGCGATCATGCACTCGCGCACCACGACTTTCCAGCGCCGCTCGACCGGTACCCGTTTCAGGGCGTTGACGAACAGGGAAACGTTGCCGAACGGATCGGTGACAAGCAAGAGCAGGATAAATGTCTGGAAAAAATTCTGTGTCATGGTGATGTGATTGAGGTCAGCACCGCTGCCAGGATGGGCGCGCTGCGATAAGGCTTGCGATGATAACAAGAGCTGCGACTATCGCCCATGATTATTGATGCATAGCAGCATTTTTTTTACGCGGCGAGGCAAGAAGCAGGGCCAGTGGGTCGAACCTGGCGGTGGCGGCACATGCTGACCACCCTCGACGGCAAGCTCATGACAGAAACCGTCTATTAACATACCTGGCATTCCGGCGCGACCGCGCAAGGCGGCGGAATGCCAGTTCTGCGCAAAAAACATCATCTACTTGTTACAAAGCATGAAAATCCATGCTGGATATTGCTACTGGTAATCTTTCCCTGTATCTTGCAGTCAGGAAATTAAAAGTGCAGAAAACCTCAACCCTGTTGCTCTGTATTTCACTCCTGACGATATGCGCGGGCCGCCTTCCCCCCTGCCGCCGCACACGCCGTATCGACCTGTCCTGAACAATTCACGTGACCTGCCCATCTGGTGTTTGCCGCTATTCCATACGGCAGCGGTGGCACGGTCGCGCCCTTACCAAGGAAACTGCATGCTGTCGAACATAACAATAAAAATGCGCCTGATCGCCACCATAAGCGTGCTGGGCGTGCTGATCGCCGTGCTGGGCGCCATGAGTATCATCAGCCTGAAATCGGCCAACAACAGCCTCAACGAGGTCTATAGCAACCAGCTGGCATCGACGCAGGCGATCGGCGAATCGCAGATCGCCCTGGGCCGCGCCCGTTTCACGATGGACCGCGTGATGGTGCACCCGGATGCCGCCGACGCCAAGGATACCCTGGCGCGCTCCGAACAATTCCTGGAAGCTTCCAACAAGTCCTGGAAGGTGTACCTGGGCCTGCCGCAAAGCGCGGAAGAAAAGCGCCTGTCGGACGACATGGACAAGAAACGCAGCGACTATATCAATAATGGCGTGCTGGCCATGGACAAGGCCTTGCGCGAGAACAATGTCGAGCAGGCGGACAAGCTGATGATGACGGGCTTGTCTCCCCTGTACCGCACCCTGGACCAGGCTGCCGAAACATTGACCCAATTCCAGGCCACTTCGGCCGCCGCGATGTATGCGGAAAGCCAGTCCAGCTACCACACGCAAGTGACCATGGCCATCGGCGGCATGCTGGTCGGCGCCTTGCTGACGATTATTTCCAGCATCTTGCTGCTGCGCGCCATCTTTGGCCCGCTGGACCAGGCCCTGCGCCATTTCGGCGCCATTGCCGACGGCAACCTGGCCAACGACATCGTCATCACGCGCCACGACGAGATGGGCGCCTTGCTGACGGGCTTGCAGAAAATGCAGGAACGCCTGTCGACCACCGTGCGCGGCGTGCGCGACGGCAGCGGCGCCATCGCCACGGCCAGCAATGAAATCGCCTCGGGCAACCTGGACTTGTCCAGCCGCACGGAGCAGCAAGCGTCGAGCCTGGAAGAAACGGCCTCCTCGCTGGAAGAGCTGACCTCGACCGTCAAGCAGAATTCCGACAATGCGCGCCAGGCGAACCAGCTGGCCGTCTCCGCCTCGGACGTGGCGGTGAAAGGTGGCGCGCTGGTGGCGCAAGTGGTCGACACCATGGGCAGCATCAGCGAATCGTCGAAAAAGATCGCCGATATCATCGGCGTGATCGACGGCATCGCCTTCCAGACCAACATCCTGGCCCTGAACGCGGCCGTGGAAGCGGCCCGCGCGGGTGAGCAGGGCCGTGGTTTCGCCGTCGTCGCCACGGAAGTGCGCAACCTGGCGCACCGCTCTGCCAGCGCCGCCAAGGACATTAAAGTGCTCATCGAAGCGTCGGTGCAGAACGTGGGCGCCGGCAGCGCGCTCGTCAGCCAGACGGGCACGACGATGGACGAGATCGTGTCCAGCATCCGCCGCGTGACGGACATCATGGGCGAAATCAGCGCCGCCGGCCGCGAACAGGAACTGGGCATCGGCCAGATCAATCAAGCCGTGGCGGAAATGGATACCGTGACGCAACAGAATGCGGCGCTGGTGGAAGAAGCGGCGGCCGCCTCGGAAGCCATGCAGGAACAGGCGGCGGCGCTGGCCGAAATGGTCAGCATCTTTAAACTGGACGCCGCCCACAGCGGTCCTGCCGCCGCCAAGCCAGCCTTGCGCAAGCCTGTCGTGGCCGCCGCCAGCACGGCCTTGAAACGCCCGGCCCTGCGCCTGGCGCCGGCCGGTGCCGCTGCCGAACCGGCCGCTGCCGCCAAACCGCGTCCGGCCAAGCCTGCCGCGGATAACAGCGGCGAGTGGGAAGAGTTCTAAGTTATTGCGCTTCCAGGGTGGCCTTGCTGCCCTGCTCCTGCAAGCGCGCCGCCTCGGCCAGGGCCTGGGCGCGCGCTTCCTCCGCGGCCTGTTCCGCTTTCTCCAGCGCATCGTGGCGCGCCTGCAAGGCCGCCCGGGCACGCACGAAGACGATCTTGATGGCGGCCATCACGGGCACGGACAGGAAGATGCCGACCACGCCGCCCAACTGGTCGCCGGCCAGCAAGCCGACGATCACCATCAGCGGGCTTACTTCCACGCCTTCGCTCATCAGGTACGGGTTGACCACGTAATCCTGGAACAAGCGGTAGGCGGCGATAAAGCCGATCAGCCAGAACACATGCTCGAAGCCGCTGAAACCGGCCACGACGACGGCGATGACGGCGGCCGCCAGCGGGCCGGCAAACGGAATGAATTCCAGCAAGGCGGCGGCGCCGGCCAGCAGCAGGCTGTACGGGACGCCCATCAGGGAAAAGGCGATGCTGTAGGACACAAAAGTGGCGATCGACAACAGCAGCAGGGCGCGCACATAGCGCGACAGCAAGATGTCGAGGTCGTCGATGATGGCGCCCCAGAGTTTCTTGTTCGGGCGGTTCAGCAGGGACAGCAAGCCGTCGCGCATGTCCGGCCCTTCCTTGATCAGCAAAAAGCTCAGCACGGGCACCAGCACGAGATAGATCAGGTTGCTGGCCGCATGCATGACGGTCAAACCCAGTTCCTTCGCCAGCGGCATGGCCTGTCCCGTACCGCTGCTCAGCTGCGTCTGCATGAACGACAGCAGGCGCGCGCGCAGCGGTTCCATGAACTCCGGTAATGGGATGCGTTCGGCAAAGTTGTTGCCTTTGAGCAGAGTCGGCAACTGATCGCTGAGCTTGATCGCCTCTTCCTCGATGCGCGCCCCGAAAATCGACCCCAGCACCGCCACCAGCAAGATCACCACAAGGAAGACGATGCCGATATTGGCCGTGCGCGGCAAGCGCTTCGGCCCGTACCGCTCCAGCAGGCCGATCAGCGGATATACGAGGTAGCTGAAGAAAATCGCAAACACCACCACGATCAGGGTCGACGAGACCTTGTAGGTGAGAAAGAGCAGGAAGGCGATGAGGAATGCCGTCCACACCATCTTGGCAACACGCAAGTTAAAACCGAACATATGAATTCCTTAGGGCAGGATGCGACGCAAGCGTGGCTGGCTTGAAGGGCAGGTGGACGAGGCAGGGACGGGGCCGCGCCGCACAGCCGGAAATCATACCGCAAAATGCCAAAATGCCATGCTCTTGTGCGTAATGGCAATCCTTTCCCTGTTCTCCCCTTATTTTGTCCGCCAGCTGGCCACGGTGATGAAGACGCCGTTTTCCTTGTCCGGTTCGCGCAGGGTCACCGTGTAGCGACCGTCCGTATTGCTGCCGGTGAACACCACCTTGTCGTCATGGCCCTGCACTTGCGCGCCCTTGGCCAGCTTGGCGTAGGTGTTGAGCACCCAGTGGAAATCGGCGTAGCTGCGCAGGGTGATGCTGGCGTCGGGCATGGGCTCGTCGCCGCTGGAACTGCTGCTCAATTCCGCATTCGGCAGCAGCAGATGCAGCAAGCTGGCGGGAAAGCCGGGTGGTACGTCGCGCGGCTCCCAGCCGGGCTGGCCGGGACGCGTCGTGATGTACTCCACCACGGCAATGCTTTGCCGCTGTGCTGGCGCAGCCTGCGCCAGCATGGCCGGCAGTTGCCGCGCCCACACGAGCAGCGGCGCGGCCATCTCGTCCTCCGCACCCGGCGGCAGGAACACCGTCAGCACGGCGTGCGTGGGCGGCAGGCAGGCGGGCGCGGCGTCGCCGATGGCGGCCTGGCAATGGCCGTTGACGAGGCCCAGGGCCAGCAGCTTGCGTTGCGGGTCGAACAGCATGGCGGCGCGCTGCGCACCGTGTTCGCCGGGGTTGATGGAGGCCAGCACCGAACGTCCGTCGGGCAGCATGGTGCGCCGGATGTCATGCAGCGAACGCATGCTGTCGAGTACCTGCAGCGCGATCAGGGTATCGCCCTGCGTATAGTCGCCACGCGCATAACCGAGCAGCCGGAAGACGTCGGCGCGGATTTGCGGATGTTCGTTCAGGCTGAGCGGCGGCGACGGCACGGGCACGGTGGCGGCCACGAAGGCGGCGTCTTCGGCAGGAATGGCTTGTGCCATGCTGGAAAGCGGCAGGCACAGGGCGGCGCACAGCGACAGCATGCGGACTGTGGTGTTTCCTCGGGTATTCAATGGCTATCCTTGTCGAGTCGCCAGGCCGGTCCGGTTGCCGGCATGCGCGGGCCGCGATCTTAGCATTTCAGGAATGAAACTCTTTCTGCTAAGCTTGGCTATCGAATCACCGTCCCCCGTTGCCATGGCCAAGATCACCATTTCCTGCAGTATTCCCGTCGACGATGAGGAAGTGACCGAGTTCTTGCACAAGTACCTGGGCCGCTCGCGCCTCGGCTCGGCCAAACTGTTGCGCATGGGGGAGAAGGGGTGTTTCTACACCGGCTCCTTGTACACGGACGAGCACGCCAAGGTGAGCCGTTTGATACGCTGCATGCTGGCCTTCTTCGAAAGAAAGGATATCCCCTTGACCATCCTCAAGATCGGCGCCCAGGACAGCTGGTACGAGGTGGACCCCGAGCAGCGCGATCCCTGGAAGATGTCGCCGCAAGCGCTGCTGGCGCTGCTCGATGCGGCGCCGCACGGTGGCGTTCAGGCGGCGTTGAGCACGTAGCGGTTCTTGCCGCTTTTCTTGGCCTGGTACAAGGATTCATCGGCGCGCCGGTAGCTGTGCGACAAGTCCGCTTCCTTGATCAGTTCCGCGATGCCGATGCTGACCGACACCTTGCGTTCCGGCACGAAAGCCGCCTCGACGCCGTCGACCAGCTGCGCGGCGAAGGCGCAGGCGGCATTCTTTTCACCCAGGTAAATGACGGCGAACTCCTCGCCGCCCAGGCGGCCGCACAGGTGCTCGCCCGACAGCGCGCCGATCACCTCGGCGATCCTTTTCAGCACTTCGTCGCCCACGTCATGGCCGTACACGTCGTTGATCTGCTTGAAGTCGTCGATGTCGATCATTAAAAAATACGCGGGCGTGCGCGCCGTGCGCTGCAAGGTGCGGGCGCTTTGCGTGAACATGCGGCGATTGTTCAGCCCGGTTAAGCCATCCTTGTAGGCCATCGTCGCCAGCTCGCGCTGGGCGCGGTAGTTGTTGATGCGCAAGACGAGAAAATAGATATTCAGCGCCAGGCCGATGATCACGCTGATGGTGACGGCCAGCACGGGCCAGTGCTGGTCGGCCTGGCCCGCATGCACGGGGAACTGGCCCAGTCCCATGATGGCCCACACGCCCAGCGATACGCCCAGGTAATACGCGATGCCGCTGAAGATGGGCGCCGTCGTCAGGGTGATCATCACGCCCAGCGGCAATACCCAGAAAGCGGGATCTTCCGTACTCAGCATCAGCACGCGAAAGCTGAAAGCGATGAACAGCACGCTGATGGTGCCGCTGGCGATGATGGCCTGCAAGGACTTCGCATACACGGTCAGCAGCAGCCCGACCAGCATGCCCGTCACGCCCAGCGCCGCCTGCGCATGATCGAACGTGGCGCGCGGCAAGGTCAGGCTGAACGTGACCAGCCAGCAAGCCAGGCCAAACGTCAGGATGGCTATCGAAATGAAATGCAGTTCCTTGAAAAAGCGTTGCCGCTGCTCCCGTTCTCCTGAAAAGAACAGGTAATAGAAGGCAGGAGACAGGCTGCGCGAAGTGAACATGACATTCGTCCAGGCAGACAACAGGCCTTGCGGCAGGGATGCCTCCCGGCAACGGCAGGCGGCATGGCGCGCGCACAAAATTAGTTGCGCTCAGGAACTAGTGTACTGGTTTCTTGGGGGCAGTGGGGAGTGTGGCGAGGAAAACGGTGGGCAGTGTCCTGCCGCCGCCACAGTATGAAGGAAGCGCTTATTGCTTGCTCAACACAGCTATATCGAAGCCATGCTGCAAACCGCCTGGTGCAGCAAGACCAATCAGGATATCGCCGCCAGCATCGTCGGCGTCTTGACACGATGTTGGGCGGCAAGTTGGAGCCAGTGTTGCAAACGTTTGCGAAGTGCTGTGGCCGCAGGCGGCTTGATGGCGCCAACACTAGCATTCACACTGCGATAGATCAGATGCTTATAGCGTAGCCAAGCTAAATACGACACTCATCGGACTGCTGCCTGTGTGGCTCACGTAGCGTACCGTTCCATGATAAACGAAGGGCGCACCTTTGCCGTTGTGTAGTTTAGATTCACGCACAAACAGATGGATTGTGAGTCCTTTTTTCTCGTGTTCGATAATGTCCCGCCCTCTTTTGTTAATCGGTGTTGTGGAATTTTGGCTTTGCCAATGAAAGGTGCTGTCATCGACCCAATGATCGACGTACCGATGATCTGCGGCCTTGCCTTGCTTATTCAGCGTTACCAGCAACGCCATTGCGTTCTTGCTAGTCAGCGTCACATGCCCGACATTCCAATTGCCGATGCTATAGGTTTCGCCAAATAACGGCGCAATATCCTCGCGCTTGAATGCCTGTCCGACGGCCAAATCGAGCGGGCTGACAATGGCTTTGAAACGCGCCAAGGTGTGCATATCCTCTGTGGCATCCATGTCTAGATAGTCTGTATTCGTTGCCCGCAGCACATAGCCGCCGTCAGGTGTTTTGACGATTTGGCGCAGTAAATACTGGAAGCCATCGCCAGACTCATCTTGACGCTCGATTGCCATCACCGAGCCAGTAATCGAGCCCGCATTGGTGGGCGTAATATGTTCCAGTAGCAGGTAGTCGCCATCTTGAATCGGGTGTTTTCCACCGTTCATGGAATTGCCAGATGCTCGGGCGATAAAGTGTCGATGCGGATCGATATTTCCGTAGCTGGTAGGTAGATCGCGGTACTCCTCCGCATCCACAGTCCCGTTCTTAAAGTGGCCGCAAGCGATCTTTAAATTTGGAAAATATGGCAGTGCCGTCAGATTGTTCGCCTTTTCGCTGCGCACAAACGGAATCACATTATTTGTTAAATCTGCTTGGATGCGACGGATTTCATAGGTGGCGAAGCGGTAGTCAATAATTTCTTGCACCATCAGTTCGAAGTTCTCCCGATGGCCGTCATGAAGCTTAAAGACGGCTTCAAATCGCTCATCTTTCATCCGGAAATCACTATTCTTACCAGTGCTATTGCCGCCTATCCAAGCGTTGATGGGATTGCTGGACCAGTAGCGCAGCCATGCTTCGCTTTGGCCATTCCCTACGCGCAGTGGCTGCGGAAGATCTGCCAGAAGCGCGCGTCGCCGTTGCAGCACTTGCCATGAGCGCTCAGCCAGTGCGGCTGCTGTTGGTGGCGTATGCCAACCATTCATTTCCTGTAATGCCTCAAGCAATACCATCTTGAAGCTCTTGTTCATCGAGGTTATTTCCAGTTCGCGCAAGAAGCCGCGATGCTTGGCCGCTATGACTTGCTCGTCTGCGTCAAGGTCATCCATTGCCTGGACGAGAGCGTACCAATCACCGTACTCCTTGCGCATCGCTGGCATGCTGGCGCCAGCCCGGTAAAACTCGGCCAAGGTCGGGCGCCGGCCTAAGCTATCGCGCAAGGCGATGTACTCGTTTTTCGTTCCTTCGCTGTCCAACGACTTGAGAAACTCGATCAATTTCAAATCGTAGTTGACGAAGCATCCCTCGGGCAAATCAAGCTGATTCGCCTCTGCCTTGCGTGCGAAATCCGCTAACTTTTTATAGCTGGCGTCGATCTCAAACAAGGCCTCGGGTTTGTGTAGAAAGCTCTTGTGATTGCCGATAAAGTCCAAAATAACCAAGCGTTCCTTGCCTTCACTTTTGCGCAAGCCTCGGCCCAATTGCTGGAGAAATAGGATTTTGGACTCGGTAGGGCGCAGCATCATGACCGTATCGATGGCCGGCAAATCCACGCCTTCGTTAAACAGATCAACAGAGAAGATCACTGCGAGCCGTCCGTCACGCAGGCGCTCCAGCGCATCGGCACGACTCAGCGGCGAACCGGCATACACGGCAGCACAAGCGATACCCGCTTTGGAAAATTGGGTGGTCATAAATTCGGCATGCGTGACCGAGACACAAAATGCCAGCGTGCGTTGCTGCTTATGGCGCTGCCACTCCGTCAGCGCATGCTTAGCACGAGCCAGCGTCGCTAATTTATTGCTCAGTTGCTCAAGAACGAAGCGCCCGCTGCGCCAAGGTATCTCGGTGTAATCGACGGAACTGTCGAAGATGCCATAATAGTGAAACGGTACCAAGAGATTGGCTTGGATACCGGCAAATAGCCCCCGCGTGAACACCAGATTGTCATCGCATAGCGACAAGATATCGGACTGGTCTGAACGATCCGGCGTCGCCGTTAAACCCAGCAGAAAACGTGGTGAGAAATAGGCCAGTAAGCGTCGATAGGTGGGAGCTGCCGCATGATGGAATTCGTCAACGACGATATAGTCGAAATGCTCTGGCGAGTATCGCTCCAAATGGGCTTCTTTCCCCAACGTTTGGATGGAAGCGCATAAGATATCGGCCTCGCTGTGTCTGGTTTGACCAGCGTAAAAGCTGACGCGTGCATCGGGTCGAATGCGTAGGAACGTTTCGGCGGCTTGATTCAAAATCTCCTCCCTGTGAGCGACAAACAATACCCGTCGCGCTCCGAGCTGTTTGGCATCGAAGGCGGCAAGCCATGTTTTTCCAAGGCCGGTTGCCAGTACGACTAAACCGCGTCGAAACCCTTCATCGCGTGTCGCTCTCAGAGCGAACAAGGCTTCGATTTGAACGGTAGTTGGAACGGGGGGCGCATCTTGTTCCAGGCTACCTGGAGCTACAGCCATCGGCAAGGGAACGCGGCGGGCATCATACTGGGCGATCCACTCATCCGTTAGGGAGACGCAGCGAGGATGAGCGAACAACTCTTCGAATCTGGAGCGTGCTTCAAGATAGCCATTGTCGCCCGGATATTCAATGCGATAGTTCCATTCCAAGCCATTCGTTAGCGCTTGCCTGCTGATATTGCTGGAACCAATAAATGCCGTGCCGCTTAGAACACTCTGGTCATTGAGTTGAGCGAACAAATAGGCTTTGAGGTGAAAACTGCTGCCAGCCGATTGGTACACTTTGACTTGCGCCCCCTGGGCCTGCAGCAGCATCAACAAGCGCAAGGCCTCGGTATCTGTCACATCTAAATAGTCGCTCGTCAGCACCCGTACGCGCGCCGGCTGGCGATTCAATTCCTTGTCACCTCTGAGTGCGCTTTGCAGGTCTGGCAGCAGCAAGCGCAGTCCTGTCGTCTTAACGAAAGCAACAGCTAAATCGACCTCGGATGCTTGATTAATGGAACTGCTCAGGTGCGGCAAAAACGGATCGCTGCCACCCGTAATCAGATGATTATGTGACGCGACTGCACGGCGCACGAGCGCGTTTAGCCATTGCTCTGTACGGCCTGGACGTTGGTCTATTGACTGCCAGCAAGCCATGGTGTCAACCTCGGGCAAGGCGGTAAACCATGTACGCAACTGCTGCTCTTCGATATCAGTAAAGTGACGCCCATCTTGAACACGTTCTCCCGTGCCTATTTTGAAACTGAGATAAAACACACCACCGGGTTTCAGTGCATTCCACAGACAGGCAAGCGCAGCTGGCAATTCTGCTTTTTCAACATGCAGCAAGCTGGCGCAGGCCCAAATGCCGTCATAGCACGTTTGCTCTTTGACATCGATAAAACTACGCACCTGAACCGGAAGGCCAGTGTGTTCCTCTGCTAAACGCGCAAGCTCATGTGAGGCATCGAAAGCGGTAACGCGATAGCCTCTGTCCAAAAATACCTTGCTATCTCGCCCCGAGCCACAACCGGCATCCAAAACGTTTCCGCCAGCGCTCACCGCAGACAAAAATCGGTCATGTAATACCGACATATCGACGCTAATCGTATTAGTAAAGAAAGTCGTCGCGTTTTGATTGTAGTAACTCAGGGTAGATGTCATCGTGCTGTTCAATTTGATTAAAAAAAAGGCGACACATTGTGTCGCCCTCCTCTATCAACAATACCGCTTACACGTCAATATTCCCCGCGCGCAGCGCGTTGTTTTCGATGAAGTTGCGGCGTGGTTCCACGTCGTCGCCCATCAGGGTCGTGAAGATTTGATCCGCGGCAATCGCGTCTTCGATCTGCACTTTCAACAAGCGGCGCACGGTTGGGTCCATCGTCGTTTCCCACAGTTGATCCGGGTTCATTTCGCCCAGACCTTTGTAGCGCTGTTTCGAGACGGTGCGTTCGGCTTCGTCGCGCAGCCATTGCATGGCCTGGTGGAAGTCGGCGATGGCGATTTCCTTGACGCGCTCGCCTTCGCCGCGGCGGACAAACGCGCCTTCGCCGATCAGGCCTTCGAAGGTGGCGGCGCCGCTGCTCAGCACGGCGTAGTCCGGGCCTTGCACGAAGTCGGCGTCGATGGCGCTGACTTTGACGTTACCGTGGTGCATGCGTTCGATGCGCAGCATGTGTTTTTCCGACAGGTCGTCGGAACGCACGTGCACGCGCACGGCGCTGTCGTTGATGGCCGTCTGCAGGGCCAGGGCGGACGTTTCCGCCAGGTCCAGGGTCGACAGGTCCAGTTGCACGCCCGTCATGATGGCCGTCAGGGCGGCGCGGTCGATGACGCGCGTCAGACGCGTCATGATGGTGTTCGACAGGTTGAACTTGCGCACCAGTTCCGTCAGGGTGTCGCCGGAAATGCCTTCCGCGCCTTCGCGCGGCACCAGCACGGCCGTGTTCAGCGCCACGGTCATCATGTAGCTCGCTTCCTCGGCGTCATCTTTCAGATAGCGCTCGTCGCGGCCGGCCTTCACCTTGTACAGCGGCGGTTGCGCGATGTAGATGTGGCCGCGCTCGACCAGTTGCGGCATCTGGCGGTAGAACAGGGTCAGCAGCAAGGTGCGGATGTGGGCGCCGTCGACGTCCGCATCGGTCATGATGATGATGCGGTGGTAGCGCAGTTTGTCGACGTTGAATTCGTCCGGTCCGATCGAGGTGCCGAGCGTGGCGATCAGGGTGGTGATCTGCTCCGACGACAGCATTTTCTCGAAGCGGGCTTTTTCCACGTTCAGCACTTTACCGCGCAACGGCAGGATCGCCTGGAACTTGCGGTCGCGCCCTTGTTTTGCCGAGCCGCCTGCCGAGTCACCCTCGACGATGTACAGTTCGCACAGGGCGGGGTCTTTTTCCTGGCAGTCGGCCAGCTTGGCCGACAGGCCCAGGCCGTCCATGATGCCTTTGCGGCGCGTCAAGTCGCGGGCCTTGCGGGCCGCTTCGCGGGCGCGCGCCGCCTCGACGATCTTGCCGCAAATGATCTTGGCGTCGTTCGGTTTTTCCTGCAGGTAGTCGGCCAGGGTCTTGGCGACGATCTCTTCGACGGGGCCGCGCACTTCGGACGACACCAGCTTGTCTTTCGTCTGCGACGAGAATTTCGGTTCCGGCACTTTCACCGACAAGACGCAGGTCAGGCCTTCGCGCATGTCGTCGCCGCTGATTTCCACTTTCGCCTTCTTGGCGAACTCGTGTTCATCGATGTATTTGTTGATCACGCGCGTCATGGCCGCGCGCAAACCCGTCAGGTGGGTGCCGCCGTCGCGTTGCGGGATGTTATTCGTGAAGCACAGCACCTGTTCATTGTAGGCATCGTTCCACTGCATCGACACGTCGACCGAGATGTTCGTGCCCTGGTCCGACAGGCGCTCGCCCGTGGCCTGGAAAATGGTCGGGTGCAAGACCGACTTGGCCTTGTTGATGTATTCGACGAAGCCGCGCGTGCCGCCTTCGAAGGCGAAGATTTCCTCCTTGCCCGTGCGCTGGTCGGACAACTTGATGTTGACGCCATTGTTCAGGAAGGACAGTTCGCGGATGCGCTTGGCCAGGATTTCATAGTGGAATTCCACGTGCGTGAAAATCTCTTCGTCGGCCCAGAAGTGCACTTCCGTGCCGCGCTTGTCCGTGTCGCCGATGACCTTGATGGGCGACACGGCCACGCCGTCGCGCATTTCGACTTCGCGGTTCTGCGGCACGCCGCGCACGAATTCCATGAAGTGGACCTTGCCGTCGCGGCGGATGGTCAGTTTCAGCAGTTTCGACAGGCCATTCACGCAAGACACGCCGACGCCGTGCAAGCCGCCCGAGACTTTGTACGAGTTCTGGTCGAACTTGCCGCCCGCGTGCAGCTCGGTCATGACGATTTCCGCCGCCGAACGCTTCGGATCGTGCTTGTCGTCCATTTTCAGGCCGGTCGGCACGCCGCGGCCATTGTCGGTGATCGAGATCGAATTGTCGCTGTGGATGGTGACGTGGATTTCCGTGCAGTGGCCGGCCAGCGATTCATCGATCGAGTTGTCCAGCACTTCGAATACCAGATGGTGCAGGCCGGTACCGTCCGAGGTGTCGCCAATGTACATGCCCGGGCGTTTGCGTACGGCTTCCAGGCCTTCCAGGATCTGGATGGAGGCGGCGCCGTATTCTTCCGTTTTGGCCTGGATCGGGGTGTCTTGTGGATTCTCGGACATGGACTGCTTTCTCAAATAACGATTGCTGATTTTGGGGTCAGACCCGTCGGGTCTGACCCCAGTTTTATGCTGCGACTAAGGCTTAAATCCGCATCGGCATGACGACATACTTGAAGTCGGCATTGTCCGGGATGGAGATCAGCGCGGACGAGTTCGAATCGCCCAGCGCGATGTTGACGTATTCGCATTTCAGGTTGTTCAGCACGTCCAGCAGATACGTCACGTTGAAGCCGATGTCGACGGAATCGCCGCCGTAGTCGATTTCCAGCTCTTCGACGGCTTCTTCCTGGTCCGCATTGGTCGAGCTGATCTTCATGCTGCCCGGGGTGATGATGCAGCGCACGCCCTTGAACTTGTCGCTGGTCATGATGGCGGCACGTTGCAGCGAGCGCAGCAGTTCATCGCGGCCGATGGTGAAGTCGTTTTTGTAGCCTTTTGGAATCACGCGCGTGTAATCGGGGAACTTGCCTTCCACCAGTTTCGAGATCAGCTCGATGTCGGCAAAGGTCAGTTTCACCTGGTTGGCGGCGATGTCCAGCTGCACCGGCTCATCGTTCTCTTCCAGCAGGCGCTGCAGTTCGATGATGGTCTTGCGCGGAATAATCACTTCCTGGCGCGCGAACGTCTGCTCGGTGGCCACCTGGCAAAACGCCAGGCGGTGGCCGTCGGTGGCCACGGCGATGACATTATTGCCATCCAGAACCAGCAGCAAACCGTTCAGGTAATAGCGGATGTCTTGCTGCGCCATCGAGAAATGCACCATGTTGAACAGGTGCTTCAAGGTTTTCTGCGGCAGGGTGACGGACGCGTTGTAGCTTTCCGCCTGTTGCACGGTTGGAAACTCTTCCGCCGCCAGCGTTTGCAGGGCGAAGCGCGACTTGCCCGTTTGCACGGTCAGGCGCTTGTTCAGCAGGGTCATCGTGACGTCGCCCGATTCGGGCAGGGCGCGCAAAATGTCCAGCAGCTTGCGCGCGGCCACGGTGGTGCCGGTGACGTCCGCGCCGGAACCGATTTCCGCGTGCGTGGTGATCTGCACTTCGGTGTCGGTCGACAGGAAGGAGACATTTTCACCGTCTTTGCGGATGAGGATATTGGCCAGAATCGGCATAGTGTGCCGACGCTCGACAATACCGCTCACGATCTGCAGTGGCCGGAGAAGGGTATCTCGGGTGGTTTTGACCAATTGCATATTTATCCTCAATGTATAGGTATGAAGTTTAACGTAGTAATTTAACAATCATTGCAAGGGGAGCCCCGGCAGGCCGGCTGCGGCGCTCTCCCAGATAATAAGGGTAAAGCACGTTTTGAGCCAGCCTTGCCCAAGCGGCGCTTAGCCTTTTAACGTTTGTTCCAGCACATGCAATTCATGGTTGCATTCCGGGTTCTTGGTGCGGTCCAGGGCGATCTTGCGCACGGCATGCAGCACCGTGGTGTGGTCGCGGCCGCCGAACAGCTCGCCGATTTCTGGCAGGCTCTTCTGTGTCAATTCCTTGGCCAGGTACATGGCGATCTGGCGCGGCCGGGCAATATTCGCGGGGCGGCGCTTCGAATACATGTCGGCAACCTTGATATTGAAGAAGTCGGCCACCGTTTTCTGGATGTTTTCCACGGAAATCTGGCGGTTCTGCACCGACAGCAAGTCCTTCAGGGCTTCCTTGACGATATCGATGGTGATGTCTTTGCCATGGAAACGCGAGTACGCGAGGATCTTGCGCAGCGCGCCTTCGAGCTCGCGCACGTTCGAGCGCAAGTGCTTGGCGACGAAGAAGGCCACGTCGTCGGAGAAGGTCACGCCTTCCTGCTTGGCCTTTTTCAACAGAATCGCCACGCGCATTTCCAGTTCCGGCGGTTCGATGGCCACCGTCAGACCCGAGTCGAAGCGCGAGATCAAACGGTCGTCCATGCCCGTGATTTCCTTCGGATAGGTATCCGAGGTGATGATGATCTGTTTCTTTGCGGCAATCAACGCCTCGAATGCATAGAAGAACTCTTCCTGCGTGCGGCTCTTGCCGCCAAAGAACTGGATATCATCGATCAGCAGCATGTCGAGCGAGTGATAGTAGTGCTTGAAATCGTCGAAACCCTTGCGCTGGTAAGCGGTCACTACGTCGCGGACGTACTGTTCCGCGTGGATGTAGCGAATCTTCGCGCCCGGATTGTCGGCCATCACCTGGTTGCCGATGGCGTGGATCAAGTGGGTCTTGCCCAGGCCGACGCCGCCGTAGAAGAACAGCGGGTTGTACGACACGCCCGGATTGTTCGCCACCTGGATGGCGGCGGCGCGCGCCAGCTGGTTGGCCTTGCCGGTAACAAAACTGTCGAAGGTCAGGTCGGTGTTGATGCGGCTCTGCTCGCGGCGCGGCGCGGCACCGATGCTCAGTTCCGGCACGCTCGGCTGCGGTTCCGCGGCGCGCGCGCTGGGCGCGCCGCCATTCGGATCGCTGGCCGGGGTGCTGGCGGCAACGGGCTTCTTCGGCAAGGCCAGGCGCGGGTCGAGCACGAACTGCACTTCCGTCGGCGCTTCGAAGTACTGAATGGCCAGCGCGGTGATGCGGCTGGCGAACTGGGTCTTGACCCAATCGAGCTTGAAGCGATTGGGCGCAGCAATGCGCAGCTTGCCCTCTTCGTAATCGAGAGGGATAAGCGGTTTGATCCACGCACTGAATTGTTGCGGTGTCAGCTCCAGTTCCAACTGCGCGGAACAGGCCTGCCAGAAATTATCCATGTATGTCTATGTGAAAAGGTGTGGGAGGGCGTATCGATTCTGCCCTGCGTTCACCGTGTTGCAAGGCCGGCGTCGCGCGAGGGCTCGCCACACGTAACGCGCTATTCTACTCCCGACTGCGAAAGTTATCCACAGGCACGACGCTTATTTTTCTGTGGCAGGGTGGGGCGCCATGTGCATAAGAGGCGACTTATCCCCCGGTTATCCCGTCGCAGGCAGTGCTGGCGCGGCCTGTGGCGGGGGCTTGCCGGCAGATGGAGACTGGCGCGGAAATTTCCAGGCGATCACGGCAATCCTTGACAAGAGGGGGGCATATGCTGAATAATTCAGGGTTCCCCGCCCGTATTCCGTGTTTATTCATTTGGAACGACAATATGGACTAAGCGTGGATTAACGACGCAGTACCAAATCGTAGCGAGCGGTGATGAGTTGTGGCTGAGGCGCGCAACCGTGCGAAGGCACGGTGAGCACCGGAGGCCGCAAATCGCTCCGCGTAGTAGATTTGGTGCGCGTTCAAGCGGGCGATGAGATTGGCCAGCTTGTGCCTTGGCATAAGTGCGCGATTGTCATTGGCACCAAAAACTGACGGGACGTCAGACCCGATTTTGCATTTTTTTTGTTTTTAGCGAGACCAACATGAAACGTACTTACCAACCTTCCGTCGTTCGCCGCAAGCGTACGCACGGCTTCCGCGCTCGTATGGCTACCCGTGGTGGCCGTGATGTGCTCAACGCACGTCGCGCAAAGGGCCGCAAACGTCTGGCCGTCTAGGCTTGTCGTTGACAGCTGATCGCGTGGCTAGCTGTACTCCAGTCGGCAATCAACGCGAAGGTTCACACGACTTCGCGCGCTTTCGGCGTATCGTTAAAACGGATGAATTTTCATCCGTTTTTCGTTTGCGCCCTTCGCAAAAAACAGCGCATTTTGTGCTGTACACCCGACACAATCAATTGCCGCATGCGCGGCTGGGCGTCGTTGTGGCCAAGCGTTTCGCGCCGCGCGCGGCGACCCGCAACACGATCAAGCGCGTCACGCGCGAGCTGTTTCGCAACAGCGCGCTGCCGCCGGTCGACTGCGTGGTGCGTTTGTCGCGCGCCGTCAACAGCAAGGATGGCCCGGCCACCACGACCCGGCTCAAAGCCGAGCTGCGTGAGGAATTGAGCCGCCTGTTCGCGGCGCAAATCGCCGCCCAGGCCCGTTCTGTTGCTGCGCCACCACCATCCGCGCCATGAAAACCCTGCTGCTGTTCCTGCTGCGCGCTTATCAGTTGCTGATCAGCCCCATGCTGGGACAGAATTGCCGTTTCTATCCGAGCTGTTCGCATTACGCGATGGAAGCGCTGCGCGTGCACGGTACGGCCAAGGGCAGCCTGCTGGCTGCCAGGCGCCTGTGCCGTTGCCACCCCTGGAATGAGGGGGGCGTCGACCCGGTGCCGCCGGCCGACGCCAAACAATCTTCAACGACCGCTTGCGGTTGCAACCACTCCTGACAAATACCCTAATGGATATCAATAAACGTACCATCCTGTGGATCGTGTTTTCCGTCTCGCTGGTAATTCTCTGGAACGAATGGATGATCTCGAACGGCAAGCCGTCGATGTTCTCCGCGAACACGGAACAAACCGCCAAGGCGCCTGCGACCCCTGCCAAGACGGATACCCTGGCTGCCTCGGCTGCTGCCGGCGTGCCTGCCCTGCCGGGTGAGGCTGTCGATCCCGCCGCGTTCAAGCGCGAAGTGATTACCATCACCACCGACGTCATCAAGGTCGATATCGACACCCTGGGCGGCCAGGTCAAGCGTCTGGAATTGCTGAAATTCAAGGGCGCGGGCAATCCGGGCTGGTTTGGCGGCTGCTTCGGCCTGTTCAAATGGTGCCAGCCTGACGACGGCAAGCAAAACGAAGTGCTGTTCGACGAAGGCGCGAACCATACCTACCTGGCGCAATCGGGCCTGGTCGGCGGTCCCTTCCCCACGCACGCGAGCGGTTTCACCGCGCAGCCTGGCGTACGCACCCTGGCCGATGGCAAGCAAATTCAACTGGTGATGGAAGCGGTCGAAGGCGGCGTCAAGCTGACCAAGACGTTTACCTTCAAGCGCGGCGACTACGTCATCGACGTGCGCCACGACGTGTCCAACGTGGGCGCTGCGCCCGTCACGCCGCAGCTGTATCTGCAGCTGACGCATGACGGCAACAAGCCGGTTGGCGACTCGTTCTTCAACAGCAGCTTCACCGGTCCGACCCTGTACACGCCGCAAGACAAGTACCAGAAGCTGACGTTCGAGAAAATCGAAAAAGCGGCCGTGGAAGACGAGAAGAAGGGCAACGACAACGCCATGAAGGCGCTGCACCCGGCCACGGCGAATGGCGGCTGGTTTGCGATTTCGCAACACTTCTTCGTCTCCGCCTTCGTTCCGCCTGAGAACGCCAAGCGCGACATCTTCACGAAGAAGGTCGGCACCAACCTGTACGCCATCGGCAACGTGCTGCCCCTGCCTACCCTGGCGCCGGGCGCCTCGGCCAGCATGGACAGCAAGTTGTACTCGGGTCCGCAAATCGCGCATCTGCTGGAAAACGTTTCGCCCGGCCTGGAACTGGTCAAGGATTATGGCTGGCTGACCATCATCGCCAAGCCGATGTTCTGGGTCATGGAACAGATCCACAGCGTGCTGGGCAACTGGGGCTGGACCATCATCGCCTTCACGATCCTGATCAAGCTGCTGTTCTTCCCGCTGTCGGCCGCCGGCTACCGCAGCATGGCCAAGATGAAACTGGTCACGCCGAAGATGCAAGCGATCCGCGAACGCTTCAAGGGCGATCCGCAAAAGATGAACCAGGCCACGATGGAGCTGTACAAGACGGAAAAAATCAATCCGCTGGGCGGCTGCCTGCCGATCCTGATCCAGATGCCCGTCTTTATCGCCCTGTACTGGGTCTTGAACGCGTCCGTGGAAATCCGCGGCGCGCCATGGATCGGCTGGATCACCGACCTGGCCCAGCATGACCCATGGTGCATCCTGCCCGTGCTGTACGCGATCTCGATGTTCATCACGACCAAGCTGAACCCGGCCCCGGCCGATCCGATGCAAGCGAAGATGATGCTGTTCATGCCACTGGCATTCTCGGTGATGTTCTTCTTCTTCCCGTCGGGCCTGGTACTCTACTGGGTCGTCAACAACGTCCTGTCGATCGGCCAGCAATGGGTGATCACCAAGAAATACGCGCCTGCCGTCAAGTAAGTCCGGCCAGCGAATCGAAAGCCCGCCTCGCGCGGGCTTTTTTTTGCCGGCTTTCCACGGACCTCCCCCCTTCATGTGCACCCGCTTTGTCGCTGAAAATAGCGCGGCTCCCGCAGCCTTTCCCGAATAATCTACAATATCCCCATGAAACTCGACTCTTCCCCTATCGCCGCCATCGCCACCGCTCCCGGGCGCGGCGGCATCGGCGTGGTACGCGCCTCCGGCAAAAACCTCGCTCCCCTGATGACGGCGCTGTTCGGCGCGCAGCCGCTCAAGCCGCGCCACGCCACCTATTTGCCATTCACGGAAAGCGACGGCGCCATCATTGACCAGGGCATCGCCATCCACTTCAAGGGACCGCATTCGTACACGGGCGAAGACGTGCTGGAATTGCAGGGCCACGGCGGCCCCGTGGTGCTGCAACTGCTGCTGGCGCGCGTGCTCGAAGCGGGCCGTGACAGCGGCTTGCGCCTGGCCGAGCCGGGTGAATTCACGCGCCGCGCGTTTTTGAATGACAAGCTGGACCTGGCGCAAGCCGAAGCCGTGGCCGACCTGATCGACGCGTCCACGGAAGCGGCGGCCAAGTCCGCCTCGCAATCGCTGTCGGGCGCGTTCTCGAACACGATACACGCGCTGGTCGAGCAGGTGACGGGCTTGCGCATGCTGGTCGAGGCGACCCTGGACTTCCCGGAAGAAGAAATCGATTTCCTGGAAAAATCGAATGCGCGCGGTCAATTGAAGGCCGTCATCGCAGCCTTGCATAAAGTGTTTGCGCAGGCGGCGCAGGGCGCGCTGCTGCGCGAAGGTCTCAATGTCGTGCTGGCCGGCCAGCCGAACGTGGGCAAGTCGTCGCTGCTCAACGCGCTGGCGGGCGCCGACGTGGCGATCGTCACGCCGATCGCCGGCACCACGCGCGACAAGGTCAGCGAAACCATCCAGATCGAGGGCATTCCGCTCAACATCATCGACACGGCCGGCATCCGCAGCGCCGGCGACACCATCGACGCTGTCGAGCGCATCGGCATCGAGCGCACCTGGGGCGAGATCGGCAAGGCCGACGTGATCCTGCACCTGCTCGACGCCGACCACGGCCCGACCTTGGCAGACGAAACCATCGTCGCCGCCTTCCCCGAAGGCGTGCCCGTGGTGCGCGTGTGGAACAAGATCGACCTGTCCGGCCACAAGCCCAGCGTCGACAGCTTGCCGGACGCCACCCACGTGTATCTGTCTGCGCACGAGCACATCGGTATTGACCTCTTGCGCGCGGAACTGCTGCGCATCGCCGGCTGGCAGCAGACGGGCGAATCGCTGTACCTGGCGCGCGAACGCCATCTGATCGCCTTGAAATCGGCCGGCAAGCACCTGGACATCGCCGCCCAGCACGCGGCGCAGGACGACCAGTCGCTCGATCTGTTCGCCGAAGAACTGCGCCTGGCGCAAGTGCAGCTGTCGAGCATCACGGGCGAGTTTTCACCCGACGATCTGCTGGGCGTGATTTTCAGCCGTTTCTGTATCGGCAAGTAAGGGGCAACGATGAAAATGTGGATCGCTGCCGTACTGTGCTGCCTGCCCTTGCTGGCTCAGGCTGAGGAAAAGCTGCCGCGCGACGTGGTGCAGTTCATTGATCATGCGCAAATGTGCGAGCATTTTGCCGGCGAGTGGGATGATAACGACAAGGCGCGCCAGCGCGAGATCACGCAAGCCGTGGCCGCTTTTTGTGGCCAGGCGCAGCGGCAGTGGAAGCGGCTGTCCGCCAGGTACGCCAAGCAGCCGCGGCTGCTGAAAATCATTGCCGAACAGGCCAATGACGCGGTGCGCAGCTACCGAAAGTCAGGCTAGCCTCTGCCCCGTTGAGAAATGTCATGGAGTCCAAACTGCGCTGACGTAATCTTGCTGAGCGGCCCTGAAGTGCCGCTAGGAAAGGAAGCGCCATGGACAGCAAACAGCCGGACGTCGTGGAACGCGAGGATGAGGTAGTGGCGCGCCCACTGCCCGCCATGCCGGAATTGATCGCCTCCTTGCCGCCGAAAGGCGCGTGCTGGTATTGCGACAAGCCGCTCGACGCCGTGCGCCGTTTCTGTTGCAAGAGTTGTGGCGTGGCGTATGCGGAAGAGGCGCAGTACAACAGCTGAGCGCTAGCGGCGCCGCAGCAGCGCCGCCAGCGCGCCGTCGTAGTCGAACTCATGCGCAGCCGCCGCCACTTCCTGGTAGACATGCACGCCGAGGCTGGCCGCCAGCAGGCTGGCCGAGTTTTCCAGAATGTCGATGGCCGCGCCGTCGCCTTCGCGCAGGTGGCTGGCCAGGCGCGCCAGCAGTAGCTGGATGGCGGGCGCGGCAGGGTCGGGCGCCACGTCCTGCGCCGCCGTGTGGGTTGCCTCCGGCGTGCCGAGCATGCTGCTGACCGCGCCCAGCAATTGATCCTGCGCCAGTTCCAGCTGCAGCATCTGCTGGGCCAGGTCGGTTGCCTGCGCGCGCAGCGCCGACTCCAAGGTCGCTGACAGGCCATGTACATGGTGCGCACCGATCATGCCGGCGGCGCCTTTCAGGGTATGCGCCTTCAGGCGCGCGGAGGCATAGTTGCCCGAGTCGAATTCGGCGCGGATCTGGCACGGCGTGGTGCCGTGGTCGTGCAGGAAGCGGCGCAGGATTTTCAGGTACAGGATGCGGTCGCCCATGATGCGCCCCAGTCCGTTCTCGACGTCGAGAATACGGACCATGTCGGATGCCGCGAGGGCGGCGTCATCATCGCAAGTGGCGTGTGGTTTCAGCATGCTGTGCGGAGCGCCCCAAAACTTGTCAATGGCAGTAAAGCAGAAAGCGCTATTTTACATCCAGTCGTCCTCGGCGCCGCGCCCGCTTGGCGCCCGCCTGCCGCCTAGCGTGTCGTGAAGGACCAGCTGCGCGCGACGTCCGCGCCATTGACTTTGCCGATGAAACTCACGTCATAGGTGGTGGCCGCCAGCAGGGGGGCCAGCGGGATGATGGCGGCCACTGAACGCGATGTATTGATGGGATCGGTTTCCTTGCTGAGCAGGCGTACCGTCAGGTCGGCGCCGGCGCCATGCTGGCGCACGGTGAATGCCGTCACGCTGAGGGTGGCGTCGAAATTCGCATGGACGCTGATGGGGTAGCCGACCACGTCCTGGTTGGGCACGGGATCGGGTTCCTCTTCATTGCTGGAAAAACTGGTGGCGACCTTGGTCTGTCCGCTGAACGGGTAGCTGACGATCTGTCCGGCTGGCAAGCCGGGGCCATAGCGGCTATTGCCCGCCAGGTCGGTGGTGAAATAGGCGTAGCCGCTGTTGTTGACGGCCGCACCGGCGCCGCCTTCCTTGAAGATCGGTTCAAAGATGAGGAAGCGGTGATACACGGCCGTGATCAGGTTTTCCGCCATGTAGAAGCCGGAGTTGGTCGCCACGCCCGCGATGACCTCGCCCCAGACGGAAGTGACGCCATAGCCTGACGCGCTCAGGCGGTCGTAGAGTGTTGCGCCGGTAAAGCCGGGTTTGCCCTTGATTTGATTGTGCACCACCACATTATTGCTGTTCAGATAGTTGGAGTGGCCGAGTGCCGCGTTGTCGATCAGACTATTGCGTACCAGCGGCGTCAACCCGACCTGACTGCGCCGGTAATTGATCCAGTTGAAACCATCGGTGGCGATATTGTTGCT
Source organism: Janthinobacterium sp. JC611 (assembly GCF_018682595.1). Taxonomy (NCBI): domain Bacteria; kingdom Pseudomonadati; phylum Pseudomonadota; class Betaproteobacteria; order Burkholderiales; family Oxalobacteraceae; genus Janthinobacterium; species Janthinobacterium sp. JC611. The sequence continues at coordinate 15,939 of NZ_JAFLJN010000004.1, read as the reverse complement.
GAGGACGGGTGCGCCCGGTTCCTGTGTCAGCTGCCCGGCCTGGGTCGAGGTGTTCAGCGACGTCTTGTCGCCGCTATCGCCGCCGCCACAGGCGCTCAGCAGGGCTGCGCTCAGCAGGGCGGTTATCCAGTATTTCCAACGCAGTGACGAGACAATCAAGTTGACTCCTGTATAGGTAGGCGGACAGTGGTGGGGAGCAGCGTACTGCCCTGTAAAACGATTCTAAGGTATTTTCGTACGCTGTAGAGCATCCATGAAAAGATATGTCGCGCGCTCGTGCACGGACGGTGCCGCGGCTGCGCAGGGTAGAATGGGCATGCTGCGGCGTTTGCCGCCGCTTCGCCTCATTCCCGCTACTTTGATTGCCCACAAATTTGAACACATTACCCAAGTCGCGCCTGCAGCGCGCCAAATACGCCTTGCCCAGCATGGTGACTTTGCTGTCGATAGCCTGCGGTTTTGCCAGCATCGTCATTTCCGTCGATAACGCGACTGCCGGCGATGCGGATGCCTACCGCCTGGCGGCGGCGCTGCTGGTGCTCGCCGGCGTGTTTGACGCGCTCGACGGTTATGTCGCGCGCCTGACGAATACCAGTTCCCAGTTCGGCGTGCAGCTCGATTCGATTGCCGACGTGATGAATTTCGGCTGCGCCCCGGCCGTCCTGTTGTACTGCTACGGCTTTGTGCAGATGGGCGTGCACGATCCGCTGCTGCTGCGTTTTGGCGGCATGGCCAGCTTCTTCTTTGTGGCCTGCGGCGCCATGCGCCTGGCGCGCTTCAATGTGAACGTGGGGCGCACCGACCCCCTGTATTTCGTCGGCATGCCGATCACGGCCGGGGCCGCCTGCGTGGCGGCCGTGGTGGTGGCCTGGCCGGCGCCCATCGATTCTACGCTGCATAGCTATCTGCTGATGCTGCTGCTGGTGGGCGTGGGCAGCCTGATGGTGTCGACCTTGCGTTTCCCCAGCTCCAAGCAAAAGAAAAGCCTGGCCGCGCTGCTGGTGCTCATCGTGGCCATCGCCCTGCTGGTGTGGCTGAAGACCAGTTTCTTCGCGCTCTTCTTCGCCGTCTACATCGGCGCCACCCTGCTGCTGAACCTGGCGTGGTACCTGGGCTGGCGGGGTATTGCGCTGCCGCAGGTATTCAACGACCCTGACGAGATCGACTAAGCCACCTCGTGCCCGCGCGCAGCGCGCAGGATGGCGAACCAGTCGCTGCGGCTGAGCGCAAATTGCGTGCCTTCCACGGCCACGCCGACGGCTTCGATGCGGCCCGTGCCCGTCAGCGGCAGGGGACGGCAAGGCAATTGCATGATCCAGGCGAATACCACGCTGGCAAATGGACGCTGCAGTTCATCCGCGATCTGCTTGATGACATTGCGCAAGTTCTCCACATTCGCATCGCCGCCCTGGAACAGCCGGCCGCCCGCCAGCGGCGACCAGATCATCGGCGCCACCCCCACGTCCTGCAAGCCGTCGAAGGTTTCGTCGAACAGGGGCGCCACGTGCAGCGGCGAGAATTCCACCTGGTTCGTCACCAGCGGGAAACGCCGGTGCAGGCACTCGAACTGGTGGCGGCTGAAATTCGATACGCCAAAGTGCAGCACCTTGCCCGCCGCTTTCAATTGCGTGAAGGCGCCGGCGATCTCGTCGAAATCCATCAGCGGGTCGGGACGGTGGATCAGCAGCAAGTCCAGGTGGTCGGTCTGCAGCTGGCGCAAGGTCTGTTCCACGGAACCGGTGATGTGCGCCGCGCTCGTGTCGTAATGCTGGATGGCATGGCCGGGACGGTGCGGCGACAGCAGCTTGATGCCGCACTTGCTGACCAGCTCCATCTTGTCGCGCAAGCCCGGCTGCAAGGCCAGCGCTTCGCCAAACAGGCCTTCGGCGCTGTAATCGCCATAGATATCGGCATGGTCGAAGCTCGATACGCCCAGCGCCAGGCATTGCTCGATGAAGGCCAGGCGCTGTTGCGCCGACATATTCCACTCGCCGATGCGCCACATGCCGGCGACGATGCGCGACAGTTCGGGACCGTTGCTGCTCAAACGGCTGCGCGGCGCTTGCAGGGTGGCGGGAAATACATGGCTCATGGGCTGGCTTTCTGGTGGTGGCGAAAAAGGTGACGCCACGATTATATCCAGTGCTAGAGCATGCTGCGGATAAAGCGGCAGCAGCGCTCCTGCAGGGCGTCGTCGAGCTGGCCGCCCAGTTGCATCTGGTACACCAGCGCCGATTGCAGCATGAAGGCGAACAGGCGCAGGTCGAGCTCGGCGCGCACGCCGATGTTGACCAGACGCTGCACCACCAGGGTGATCCATGGCGCGACGATCTGTTCGCGAAAGCGCAGCTGCGCGGCCGCATCATTGTGGATCAGCACCAATAAATCGCAGGTGAAGCGGCCATCGGCGTTCAGGTTGTCGAAGATGCGCGCGCAGATCGCCTCGATCTCCTGGCCGTCCGGCATGTCGAGCGCGCGCTGCAGCTTTTCCGCCGTGCGCTTGACGAGCGCGTCGAGCAGCATGTCTTCGCGGCGCGGCCAGCGCCGGTAGATCGTCTGGCGCCCCACGCCGGCCGCGTCGGCCACCATCTGTATCGTCACCGCTTCGAGCCCATGCTGGCGCACCAGCATGACAATCGCTTCCAGTACCGCATCTTCCACGCCCGCCTTGCGCGGGCGGCCACGCACCGCTGCCTCTTTTTTGATCACGTCTCACCCGTCTCTGAATGTTTCTTTTAATTATGGTACGATGCGCACCGTAAATGCAAAGCAACTGCTTGTCAATCATCTTGGTCAATTAACCGACAGGCGGATGCGCCGCGATACCCCAGTCATCTCCACGTGAAATCTGCAATCTCAGCGGCGCATGCCCGCATTTTCTTTCTGACTTCCACATCCATCACTGTGGCGGCTCTTGCCGCCTGAGGAAAACCTATGAAAATCATCGGGATTTCGCCCCAGCGGCGTAATTTCTTGCGCAAGGCCGTCGGCGCCGCGCCTGCCGTGGCCCTGCTGGCCGGCGGCGGCCTGGCCATGGCCGTCTCCAAGGACCAGCCTGCCTATAAACCGCGCTTCTTCGACGCCACCGAATGGGCCACCTTGAGCGCGCTGGTCGACCGCCTGATCCCGGCCGACGGCGAAGGGCCGGGAGCGCTGGAAGCGGGGGCGCATGAATTCATCGACTTGCAGATGAACACGCCCTACGCGTATGGCGCGCTGTGGTACATGCAGGGGCCGTTCGTGCCGTCGATCGAACAGTTCGGCTACCAGTTCCACATGGCGCCGCGCGAGCTGTACAAGAGCGCCCTGGCTGGCTTGAACGCGGCCGTCAACAGGCAGTCCGGCAAGCCTTTCGTGCAGCTGAACGGGGCCGAGCGCGACGCCGTCATCACGCAATTGCAAAAGGGAACGTTGGACATCGGCGCGGTGCCGTCGAAAGTCTTCTTCAACCAGCTGCTGCAAAACACGCGCGAAGGCTATTTTTGCGATCCCGTACACGGTGGCAACAAGGACATGCTGGCCTGGAAGATGGTGGGATTCCCTGGCGCGCGCGCCGATTACATGGATTGGGTGGAGCAGTATGGCAAGAAATACCCCTTGCCTCCCGTGTCCATCGCGTAAGACTTTTTGTAGCAGATCAAAGAAAAAGAAAAACCATCATGAGTGATATCAAACCCGATGTAAAAATGAAGCCTGTCGATGCCGTGATTGTTGGCTTCGGCTGGACCGGCGCCATCATGGCCAAGGAATTGACGGAAGCGGGCCTGAACGTGGTCGCGCTGGAACGCGGCGAGTACCGCGACACCTATCCCGACGGCGCCTATCCGAAGACCCTTGACGAGCTGACCTATATCCAGCGCAGCAAGCTGTTCCAGGACATGTCGAAGAGCACGTTCACCTTCCGCCACAGCATCACGGGCGTGGCCGTGCCCTACCGCCAGATCGGCGCCTTCAAGCCGGGCACGGGCGTGGGCGGTGCGGGCTTGCACTGGTCGGGCATGCACTGGCGCGTCTTGCCGGAAGAACTGCAGATCCGCAGCCACTACGAACGCCGCTACGGCAAGAAATTCATCCCCGAAGGCATGACGATCCAGGACTTTGGCGTGACCTACGCCGAACTGGAGCCGCACTTCGATTTCGTCGAGAAAGTCTTCGGCACCTCGGGCCAGGCGTACAAGGTCAACGGCATCGTCGTCGGCGACGGCAATGTGTTCGAGGGCGACCGCTCCGACAATTACGCGCTGGCGCCGCAAAAAGTGCCGTACACGGCCGAGCTGTTCCGCCGCGCGGCCAAGGCCGTCGGCTACCACCCCTTCGTCAACGCCTCGTCCAACGCGTCCGGCCCGTACACGAACCCGTACGGCTGCCAGATGGGCCCGTGCAACTTCTGCGGTTTCTGTTCCGGCTACGCCTGCTACAACTATTCCAAGGCCTCGCCCAACGTCAACATCATGCCGGCCCTGCGCATGGTGGCCAACTTTGAATTGCGCGCCAACTGCAACGTCGTGCGCATCAACCTCGATGGCAGCAAGAAGCGCGCGACGGGCGTGACCTATATCAATGCGGACGGCAAGGCCGTCGAGCAGCCGGCCGACCTGGTCATCGCGAGCGCGTTCGCCTACAACAATGCGCACCTGTTCCTGCTGTCGGGCATCGGCAAACCGTACGATCCCGTCAGCAACGAGGGCGTGGTGGGGCGCAACATCGCCTACCAGATGATGTCCACCATCCAGACCTTCTTCAAGGAAGATATGAACACGAATCCGTTCATCGGCGCCGGCGGCACCGGCGTCGCGCTCGATGACTGGAATGGCGACAACTTCGACCATGGCCCGCTGGGTTTCGTGGGCGGCTCGCCCGCCTGGTGCAACCCGGCTGGCTCGAAGCCCATTTCCGGCATCGCCACGCCGGACGGCACGCCCGCCTGGGGTGCGGCCTGGAAAAAGGCCGTCAAGAAGAGCTATCTGAACACGGTGTCGTTCGATTGCCACGGCGCCAACATGACGTACCGCGACTGCTATGTCGACCTCGATCCCACCTACACGGACAAGTACGGCCAGCAATTGCTGCGCTTTACCTTCGACTGGAAGGAAAACGACATCAAGATGAGCCGTTTCGTCACCGACAAGATGATGAAGGTGGCCGAGGCGATGAACCCGGAATCGATCAAGGTGTCCGTCAAGAACGTGGGCGACCACCTCGACTTGCGCAATTACCAGACCACCCACTGGGCGGGCGGCACGGCCATGGGCGCGGACCGCAAGACCAGCGTCGTCAACCGCTACCTGCAGAGCTGGGACGTGCACAACGTGTTTGCCGTCGGTTCCAGTGTGTTCCCGGTCGGCATCGGCTACAACCCGACGGGCCTCGCTTGCGCGCTGACCTACTGGTCGGCCAAGGCCATCCGCGAGCAATACCTGCAAGATCCCCGTCCCCTGGTCGCCTGATAAAGAACAAGAAGATGAACAACACATTCACCCATACCATGGGCGCGCTGCTGCTGGCGCTCGCTTCCAGCACCGCCTGGTCCGCCAGCGCGGCCAGTACCACCGTCCCGAACGCCCAGCTGATACGCCAGGGCGAATACCTGGCCCGCGCCGGCGACTGCATCGCCTGCCATACGGCCGGCACCAAGGGCAAGCCGTTCGCCGGCGGCCTGGGCATGGAAACGCCGATCGGCAAGGTGTATTCCACCAACATCACGCCCGACAAAAAGGCCGGCATCGGCGACTGGAGCTTCGCCGATTTCGACAAGCTGATGCGCACCGGCGTGACGAAACATGGTTACACCGTGTATCCGGCCATGCCGTATCCATCGTACTCGCGCCTGAGCGAGGCGGACATGCAGGCGCTGTACGCCTACTTCATGCATGGCGTGAAGGCGGACCCGACGCCGAACAAGGCGGCCGACATTCCATGGCCCTTGTCGATGCGTTTCCCGTTGACCATCTGGCGCTGGGCCTTCGCCCCCACGCCGCAGCCGTACAAGGTGCCGGCCACGGGCGATGCGCAATTGCTGCGCGGCGCCTACCTGGTGCAGGGCCTGGGCCATTGCGGCGCCTGCCATACGGCGCGCGGCGTGGGCATGCAGGAAAAATCGCTGACGGATGAGGGCAACACGACCTTCCTGGCGGGCGGCGGCGTGATCGACGGCTGGTCCGTGCCTTCGCTGCGCAATGAACATGGCGGCGGCCTGGCGCGCTGGAGCGCGGCGGAGATCGCCGAATTCCTCAAGACGGGCCGCAACAGCCATACGGCCTCGTTCGGCGCCATGAACGACGTGGTGGCCCATTCCATGCAGCACATGACGGATGGCGATCTGGCGGCGATGGCGAAATACCTGAAGTCCCTGCCGCCATCGACCCCGGCCACGCCCGCGTTCGTGGCCGACGACAAGCTGGGCAAGCAATTGTTCAGCGGCATCGTCAACTCGACAGGCGCGCAGTTGTACCTGGACCGTTGCGCCGGTTGCCACCGTTCCGACGGCAAGGGCTACGACAAGGCTTTCCCAGCCTTGGCCGGGAATGCCGTGCTGCAGACGAACGATCCCACCTCGGCCATCAACATCGTGCTGTCGGGCGGCGCCGTGCCGGCCACGCGCACGGCGCCGTCGGCGCTGACGATGGCGCCGTATGCCGACATCTTCAATGATGAGCAAACTGCGCAAGTGGTGACTTTTATTCAGACCAGCTGGGGCAACCGCGGCACGCCCGTGACGGCGGCGCAGGTGGCCAAGGTGCGCAAGGTGTCCGTGCCGGTGGCGCCATCGCAGACGGAAGCGACGTTTGCGGCAGGCCGCCACGGCACCTTCCCGCCCGTGGCGCGCCAGCCGCACCTGAAGGATGCGCCGGCGAAGTAAAGTCCGCGGACGAAAAAAATGCCCGCAGCGCTGCGGGCATTTTTTAAGGGGAACGCTGACTGCTTATTTCATCCACAGGCGCATCGAATCCCAGGCGCGGCCGAAGATCGTGGCCTGGTTGATCGGCTCCAGCGCCACGACCGGCAGTTCCAGCAGGACTTTGTCGTCAACCATCATTTTCAGTTTGCCGACAGGAGCGTTTTCAGCCAATGGCGCGACCAGCGGGTCCTTGCGTTCCAGCACGGGTTTCATCTTGGCCGCCGTGCCTTTTGGTACGGTGACGAGCACATCGCGGGCGAAACCGATTTTCACGGTGCCTTTCGAGCCTTTCCACACTTCCGGCGTGGCCACGGCCTGGCCTTTCGAGTACAGCTTGACCGTATCGAAGTTCTGGAAGCCCCAGTTCAGCAGTTTCTGGCTTTCCTGCGTGCGGGCCTGGTCCGACGAGGTGCCCAGCACCACGGAGATCAGGCGGCGCTCGCCGGTGCCGCCTGGGCGGCGGGCCGAGGCGATCATGCAATAGCCGGCCGCTTCCGTGTGGCCCGTCTTCATGCCGTCCACGGTTGGGTCCAGCCACAGCAGGCGGTTGCGGTTAGGCTGGGTGATCTTGTTGTACGTAAAGCTCTTGATGGAATCGATTTTGTAGAATTCCGGGTAGTCGGCGATCACGCGCTTGGCCAGCACGGACAAGTCTTGCGCCGTGGAATAGTTATCCGGGCTAGGCAAGCCATGCGGATTGGCAAAACGCGTGTTTTTCAGGCCCATGCGCTGCGCTTCGCGGTTCATCAGCACGACGAACGTGCCTTCATCGCCAGCAACGGCTTCAGCCAGCGCCACGGCGGCGTCGTTACCCGATTGAATCATCAGGCCGTGCAGCAAGTCGTCGATCGACACGGGGGTGGCCGGGTCGATGAACATCTTCGAGCTGCTCGAATCGACTTTCCAGGCGCGCACGGAGACGTTCACTTTTTGGTCCAGCGCCAGTTTCTTTTCGCGGATGGCGGCAAACGTCAGGTAAGCCGTCATGATCTTGGTCAACGAAGCCGGCTCGATGCGCGCGTCCGGATCTTGCGACGCAATGATCTGGCCACTGGTGGCGTCAAGCAACAGCCAGGACTTGGCGGCGATGGTCGGGGCTGGAACGCTCTGGGCGTAGGCGGCGGAAAAGAAAAATACACTGGAGGCCAGTGCCGCTAAAAGTTTTTTCATGGGGCTGGTCTGCGAGAAAAAGATGAAGGCTGAGGGCCATGCTGTTGCTACTGACATGGCCGCGTGGAAAAAACGGATCAATTATAGCCGTGGAGGCGCTAGTAAGCCCACACTTCAATGATCATCTGCTGCGATTGCGGGTTTGTCACCATGCCACAGGGCAATCACGAGGTTCTTGATGTGATTGAGCTTGCGGTGGAAAAAGTGGTCGGCGCCGGGGATCACGATCACGGGAATGTCTTGTGGACGGGCCCAGTCGAAGACGGCGGACAGGGGGATCGTGTCGTCCAGTTCGCCGTGGATCAAAATGGTGTCGGCGGGAATATCGGCCATGGCCCATTTGCCGGCCGCGCTGCCGATCAGCGCCAGGCGCTCGACGGGCGTGCCGGCGGCGGCCAGGCGCTCCTGCAGTTTCGATTGCACGAAGGTGCCGAACGAGAAACCGGACAGGGCCACGGGCAAGCCCGGGTACAGGCTGCGCATGTGCTCGTACAGCAATTGCATGTCGTCCGTCTCGCCCACGCCATGGTCATGCACGCCTTCGGAAGCGCCGACGCCGCGGAAGTTGATGCGTGCCACCACGTAACCGAGGGCGACAAACGCGCGCGCCAGGGTTTGCGTGACCTTGTTATCCATCGTGCCGCCGTATAGCGGGTGCGGATGGGCAACGAGGGCGATGCCGCGCGGGGTGTCTGCCGGGAAATCGAGCAAGCCTTCCATGCTGCCTGCATGGCCGGCGAGGGTAAATTTTTCCGAGTTTCTGTTCATGATGCTCATACTGGTGGCTATCTCTTAAATTGGCATTAAATCTTGAGGCGTTCGACAATTTTTCCGCCGACCAGGTGCGTATCGATGATTTCATCGATATCGCTGGTGTCGACATAGGTGTACCAGGTCGCTTCCGGGTAGATCACCAGCAGCGGGCCTTCCTCGCAGCGGTCCATGCAGCCGGCCTGGTTGATGCGGATCTTGCCCGCGCCATTCATGTCGAGTTCCTTGATGCGGCGCTTGCAATGCTTTTGCGCCGCTTCCGCGCCATGGTCGCCACAACTGTTGCGGCCGTCTTCACGTTTATTCATGCAGAAAAAAACGTGGCGTTCAAAATACGGTACGTCGCTCATACTATGCTCCTGCTGATTCATCAATGCGCCATGATAACGCTTATGGGTGGTCTTCGCGACGCTGGCGCTGCACGTCCTCCTGCCGGTTCAGGCGATGCGAGGGCAGGCACAGGAACCACAGGGCCATGAACGGCCACAGCAAGGCGAGGAATTGCGCAGCGCCATTGAAGTTGAGGAACTTGCCTTGCACCCAGCCTTGCAGAGTCGACATGAAATACGGGTTGATCGGCGTCGTATTCACCATCACCAGGCTCAGCAGCAAGGTGGCGGCCGCGATGCGGCGCTGTGCCACGTGTGGCGCGAACGCCAGGCCACCGAGCATGATCAGGCCGATCAGGAAACCGCCCTGGGCGCCCGGCGTGATCCAGACGAAGGCGTTCTCCGGCGAAAACAGCAGCGCGCTGGCCATCGAGCGCACGGTCAGGGCGGCGGCGATCAGCGTCAGCATCAGGATGGTGCGCGGCGCGGCGCGGCGCAGCAGGCACAGCAAGGTAAGCACGGCGCCCGTCATGCCGCAAGCCGTGATGATGGTTTCCGAAAGCCAATACTGTTCGACGGTTAATATCACGTCGGGACGCAGGTAGGTGGCCAGATCGATCTCCATGCCCACCAGGCGCGACAGCCAGTCCGACAGGATCGGCAGCAGCTGCCCCAGGCCGAACAGATAGCCTTGCGGGTAGATCTGCGCCAGCGGCCACAGGGCCACCAGTACCAGGCCCTGGCTGGCGTGCTGGGCAAACCAGCGCTGGCGCAAGCGGTACAGATGGCTATGGTCGAGCAGCTTGCGCGCCGTCAGGGCGCCGATGAGGGCGCCGAGGAAGCAGCCTGCCGAATTCGTATAAAAGTCCAGATTCGACGATACGCGGCTGGGCAGATAGGTTTGCACGGCTTCCATGCTGCCGGAAATCAACATGCCGCACAGGCTGGCGACGACGACGGCAAAGAATCCCGTGATTCTTGGAAACAGCGAATACACGATCAGCGCGCCCAGCGGGATATAGCCGACGACGTTGACGCCCACGTCAAAGCCCGTCCAGTAGCGGGGCATGCGCGTGTTTTCCAGGAAGGTCAGCGGCGACAAACCATTGCTGTGCCAACCCGTGAACGGGAACCAGCTGGCGTAGACGATCAGGAAGACGTAGGCGAGCAGGGTCGCGCGCGACACGGGCGAGGAGCGGACGGGCGGCAGTGGTGCCGCCGGACTGGGGGGGGGAGCTGGCGCCGTCATTCTTTCGGGATGGCCAGCGTGCCCAGCCAGGTCAGCAGGTCGGCGGCGATGGCGTCCGAGGCCGCCGCCAGCGCCTGCGCGCCCCCTTGCGCGTCGGCGCTGCCGGCCGGGCCGCTGCGGCTGAAGGTTTTCTGGTCGATCAGGCGGTGGCCGCGGAACAGCGAGGCGCGCAGCGACACATGGCCGCTGCTGTGCGACTGGGTATCGAAGTTTTGCGAAAAATCATCGACGTCGATGCGCAGCAGGGGCATGCCGGCCGCCGCGTCCGTTGCCGACAGCACTTTCACGCCGCTTTGCGCCACGCGGGTTTTCAGGCGCTGGCTCAACAGTTGCAGCGGCGGCGTGTTCCAGCGGTTGTAGGCGTACGGCCGCGATTGCTGTGCATCGGCGTACAGCAAGCGGTAATACATGCGCTGGCTGTCCAGCCAGGACGGGCCATTCGCATCGGCGATGACCAGCACGGGCACGGTTGGCGGGGCTGGTTGCGCGGCTGCCGACGGCGCGGCCGGGCCGAAATCATAGAACGTGGGCAAGGGGCCGCGGCTGGCGCAGCCGCCCAGCAGCAGCGCGGATGCCAGGGCCAGCAGGCAGGCCGGGGAAAGGCGGGGGAAGTTCATCGTGCTATCTCCTTATTTGCCCGGCGCCGAAAAACCGGGTTCGCCCGGACCGGGCGGAATGTCTGGGGCGCCGAACAAGATGCTCTGCGGCTGTTCATTGAGCGTGCTCATGGTGGTTTTCAGGGCGCGCATCGAGGAGCGCGCCTCGCCGCTCATTTCGATTACCTGCGGCAAGACTTCCAGCGACACGCCATTGGCCACCGTTTCCACCGAGCTGCCGACCCGCTCGACCGTGCCATTGACCTTCTCGAGCACGCCGCCAGGCGCCTGGATGTCGTTGCCCAGTTTTTTCCACGTGGCCGTCAGGTCCGACACGTTCTTGCTGGCCGTGCTGACGGCCGTCAGGGTTTGCCGTGTCTGTTCCGTCAGTTGCGGCAATTGCGTCAGGGTCGGCTCCAGTTGTTGCGGGATGGCGCCGAAGGCCTTGGCCGCCTTGCCCACTTCATTGAAGGCGCCCAGCATGGCCGCCTGGTTGTCGGGGCTGAGCAGGTTGTTGACTTTGTTGGTGATCTGTTCGGCCTGGTCGAGGATGCGCTTGCCGCGCTTTTCCAGCTGGTCGAGCAAGCCGGCGCGCAGGGGGATCAGCGACGGCTTGTCCTTGCTGGTGCCCAGCAGCTTGGAACCCACGTGCTCGTCGTCGAGCTGGATGTAGGCGATGCCCGTCACGCCCTGGTAGCCGAGGGTGGCAAACGTCGTGTTGGTGACGGGGGTGTCGGGCGCCACGCTGATGTGCACGAGGATTTGCCCCGCCTTTTGCGTGTCGAAGTCGATGGCGTCGACCTTGCCCACCTCCAGGCCCCGGTAGCGCACGGTCGCCTGCGGGTTCAGGCCCGGCACGGACAGGGTGGTGGCGAGCAGGTAGGGCACCCGTTCCACGCGGTCGCGGTTGAACCAGACGCCGAACAGGATGGCGGCCACCAGCAAGGTGAGTGTAAAAAATCCCGTCATCAGGGCATGTGATCTGTTTTCCATTACTTCTCCGCTTTCTTGTCTGTGCCGGCGTCGCCGCCTGGCTGCGCCGCCTTGTCCGCCGCCTGTTTTTCATCGAGGACGGCCAGCGCGCGCTTGCCGCGGTCGCCAAGGAAAAATTGCTTGATGAACGGGTGGTCGACTTCGATCACCTCGCGCGTGGGGCCGATGGCGATCACGTGTTTTTCCGCCAGCACGGCGATACGCGTGGACAGGGCGAACAAAGTGTCGAGGTCATGCGTGACCATCACCACCGTCAAGCCCAGTTCGCGGTGCAGCGACTGGATCAGGGCGACAAAGCTTTCCGACAAGTCCGGGTCCAGGCCCGCCGTCGGCTCGTCGAGGAACAGCAGCTTCGGTTCCAGCGCCAGGGCGCGGGCCAGGGCCACGCGCTTGATCATGCCTCCCGACAAGTCCGACGGCATTTTGAGCGCATGTTCCGGGCCCAGGCCCACCATATTCATCTTTAATAATACCGCGTCGTGCACCAGCGCTTCGGGCAGCACGCGCAATTCGCGCATGGGCTGGGCCACGTTGTCGAACACGGTCAGGGCCGAATACAGCGCGCCTTGCTGGAACAGCATGCCCCAGTGGTTGCGCAACTGTTGCAGCTGGTCGGAACTTGCCTGGTTGATATCTTCACCAAAGACTTTGACGCAGCCGCGGGCCGGATGTTCCAGGCCCAGCATCTGGCGCAGCAGCACCGTCTTGCCCGTGCCGGAACCGCCCACGATGGAGAGGATTTCGCCCCGTTCGATTTCCAGGTTCAAGTCCTGGTGCACGACGGTGCGGCCGAACTTGGTCCACAGATTGGTGATTTCCACCACGGGCGCGCTGCCATGCAGGTTGAACTGGCCTTCCTTGCCCCCGTTCACCTCGCAGGCGATATCGGTATCGTCCGTCATCAGTAGCCCACTCCATTGAAGACGATGGCGAACACGGCGTCGGCCAGGATCACGACGGTGATGGCCGTGACGACGGCGGTGGTGGTGCCGCGTCCCAGGCTTTCCGTGTTGGCCTTGATGCGCAGGCCGAAGTGGCAGGAGACGAGGGCGATCAGCATGCCGAAGATGGCGCCCTTGCCCAGGCCGATCATGTAGTTGGCCAGCGGCACGGCGTCGGGCAGCTTCTGGATGAAATAGCGCGCCGACAGATTCAGTTCCACCTTGGCCGCCACCATGCCGCCGATCAGCGCGGCCGTATCCGTCCAGATGACGAGCAGGGGCATGGAAATGGCCAGGGCCAGCACTTTCGGCATGATCAGGCGGAAACCGTGCGAAATACCCATCACCAGCATGGCGTCGAGCTCTTCCGTGACGCGCATGACGCCCAGCTGGGCCGTGATGGACGAACCGGAGCGGCCGGCCACGAGGATGGCGGCCAGCAGCGGCCCCAGTTCGCGGATGATGCTCATGCCCAGCAGGTTGACCAGGTAGATGTCGCCGCCAAAGGCGCGCAGCTGCTGCGCGGACAGATAGGACAGCACGACGCCGATCAGAAAGCCGACCAGGGCCGTGATGCCCAGTGCCTGGAAGCCCGCATGGAAGATATTGGCGGAAATTTCACGCCATGGCCCGCGCATCGGGTGGCGCGCGAAGCGGCCGATATCCTGCGTCACCTGGCCCACGAGGGCGACAAAACCCTTCAAATGTTCGAAAAACAGCAAAACGGCCATGCCCAGTTTCATCACGGGCGTGAGGCGGTTGGCGCGCGAGGGCGGCGTTTGCAACGTTCCCGTTTCTTCGATGCGCCGGAAAAACTCTTCCAGCGACGGCGCCAGGGTCAGCTGCGCGGGGCGCTGCTTGCCCCAGGCATTCCAGAACAGCTGGGCGCCGATATGGTCCATGCTGTCGATGGCCGACAGGTCCCATTGGACCTGGGTGTCGCCCTGCAAGGGCTTGAGCTGGGCGTCGATGGCCTTGATCGCATTGTCATGCGCCAGCGCGTGCACCTGCCAGGTGCCACTGGCAGTGACTAGGGCTCCCTGTCGGGAGCTGGTATGGGAAAGGGTCAGTTTCGGCGATTGTACAGTCGGCATCGTGCCAGTTTAAGGGAGAATGGCGCAGACCGCCACCGCTGTTCAATCGCCGGACTGTCAGGACGCCAGGTGGCGCGCCTGCCGCTGCGGCAGGGCGACGTCCGGGCGCACCTTGGCGTTGCCAGTACTTGCTTCGCTTGGCTTGGCGTGCGCAGCCGTCTGCGCGCCGCCTGCATAGTCGCTGGCCACGAGGGCGTTGGCCTCAAGCGCGCTCATGCCGCGCGTCTGCAGCCATTGCGCCACCAGCTTGGCCAGGCGCTCCATGGCGATGCGGTGGGTGGCGTCCGTGTGGGCGTATAGCCAGTTCGAAAAATCCATGAAGTTTTCAAATGGCGCATCGCCCAGCATCCATTGCACCGTATTGGCGAAGCGGCCGGAGTTTGCCACCAGGTCCCAGTAGCGGGCGAAGCGCACGAGGCGCTGCATGCTCATGAAATCGAGCTGTTTATTCGCCAGGATGGTGTAGGGCGGGTGCGGGTCGAACACCATGCCATAGTTTTCCGTATGGCGGATGATGGGCGTGCCGCGCAGGCGTTTCAGGATGCCGAACTGGATTTCATGCGGTTTCAAGGCCACCAGCTTGTTGAAGCCGGCCGCGAAGCTCGCTTCATCCTCGCCCGGCAAGCCGGCGATCAGGTCCACGTGCAGGTGGGCGTTCGATTCCTCGCACAGCCAGCGGATGTTATCGGCCGCCTTTTGATTATCCTGCTTGCGGCTCACCAGCGCTTGCACGTCCGGATTGAAGCTCTGGATGCCGATCTCGAATTGCAGCGCGCCGGGCGGGAACTTGCTGATGCCTTCTTTCAATGCGTCAGGCAAGTGGTCGGGCACCAGCTCGAAGTGGGCATAGATGGGATCGTCCGGGTTGGCTTCGATCTTGTCGAGGAAGAACTGCATGATCTTCAGGCTGGTCTTGATGTTCAGGTTGAAGGTGCGGTCGACGAACTTGAACAGGCGCGCGCCGCGCGCATGCAGGGATTCCATCTCGGCCAGGAAGTTCTCCAGCGCAAAGGGCCAGGCCGTCTTGTCCAGCGCCGACAGGCAGAATTCGCACTTGAACGGGCAGCCGCGCGACGCTTCCACGTAAATCGTGCGATGGCGGATATCGTCGTCCGTATACAAGGAGTAGGGCAGCTGCAGTTCCGCCAGCGGGGCTTGCACGCCGGCATGGATCTTCATCAGCGGTTTCGGGCCGTGGAGGATCTCGCCGCACAGCTTGGGGAAGGTGACGTCGCCCCAGCCCGTGATCAGGTAATCGGCCAGCTTGACGATCTCCTGCTCGCCCGCCTCATGCGACACTTCCGGCCCGCCCAGCACGATGATGACCTCGGGCGCCACGCGCTTGAGCATGGCCACCAGCTTCGTCGTTTCCTCGACGTTCCATATATACACGCCAAAACCGATGATGCGCGGCTTGTTCAGCAGGATGCGCTCGACCAGTTCCGTGGTTTTCGTGCCGATGACGAATTCCTGCAGCCGTGTTTGTGCCTGCAGCGGCCCCATGTTGGCCAGCAGATAGCGCAATCCCAGCGAGGCGTGGGTGTAGCGGGCGTTCAAAGTGGAGAGCAGGATGGTCATGACAGGTGCGGATCGAGGAAAACAGCCATTTTACGCTGCACGCGCCGATTTCTTTGGATAAAGCTTGCTTCCTGGTCTGGACTTGGCTATAGTTCGCCTCCCCAATGAGACGCAGTCACTGCGGCACTTGAGGATCACCGGAAACGGCGATGAGTAGTAAAGAAGGTGTTGACGGATTTGGCGAAATGCCTCATACTCTTCCTTCTTCGCGGCTGACAAACACAACGCTTTGTCGATAGCGCGAGAGCAGTAAATAAACAGTACCGAATACCGTTCTTTAACAATTAACAGTCGATAAGTGTGGGCATTTGATGCAAGTG
>NZ_JAFLJN010000033.1:0-203 GCF_018682595.1 Janthinobacterium sp. JC611 | reverse complement strand
GCTGGTAGAGCAGCGGACTTTTAATCCGTTGGTCGCAGGTTCGAATCCCGCACGGCCTACCACGAATACGCAGTACTGATCTGCTTGCGAGTTGTTATAGCAAGCATTTTTTTACGGCACAGTGTTACCGAAGTTGCAGTAAAAAGTTTTTGGGTCGTTAGCTCAGCTGGTAGAGCAGCGGACTTTTAATCCGTTGGTCGCAG
>NZ_JAFLJN010000032.1:0-129359 GCF_018682595.1 Janthinobacterium sp. JC611 | reverse complement strand
GGGGGAGGGGGCTGTAAATGACGGGGGGACGGGGTGTGGTTTTTTTGGGTTGACGTGGTTGCGCCTGATTGCACCCCAAAAGCAAGAACCGGGGTCGGACCCTGAGGGTCCGACCCCGGCAGTTCAGGTGTTGGGGTGAACGGGCCAGTCCTCAATAATTCATGGGTTCGCCCCGGAAGCAGCGGATCGCCGAATCGACCATGCCCTCGGCGCTGCCCTGCAGGCTGTGCTGCTTGCGCAGGTATTGCGCGTCGCTCCACTGCTTGGCCACGTCCGACAGGTGTTTCAGGGCCGGCGTGCTGCCCAGCGCCTCGGCGTGCGGCTCCATCTTGCGCAGGGTGGTCATGATGTCTTCGCGCAGCGACATCGTTTCGTAGGTTTTCGGATGCGTGATGGCGCCATCGAGGCCGAAGCGGCAAGCCTGGAAGCGGTTGTAGTTGTACACGAGGTAATCGTCTTCCACTGGCGGGGTTTCGCGGCGCTCGAGCAGGTAGCGGCACAGGGCCTGCAGGTAGGCGGCCAGCGCGGCGGCCCGCTCCACCGTCAGCGGCGTGTCGCATACGCGCAGTTCGATGGTGCCAAATTCCGGCTTGGGACGGATATCCCAGTAAAAATCCTTCATGCTCTTGATGATGCCCGTGTTCTCCATCTTGGCGAAGTACTCGTCGGAGAACTGCTCCCAGCTCAGGGTGAACGGCGCGCGCCCGCTCATGGGGAAGGCGAACACGGAATTGAGGCGGGCCGAGTCGAACAGCGTGTCGCGTCCCTGCACGTAGGGAGAAGACGCCGACAGGGCGATGAAGTGGGGGATGTAGCGGTTCAGCGAATGCAGCAGGAACATGGCGTCGTCGCCCGAGGCGCAGCCGATGTGGACGTGCTGGCCGAAGATGGTGAACTGCTTGGCCAGGTAGCCGTACAGTTCCGAAATCTCCTGGAAGCGGGGCTTGGAAAAGATCTTTTGCGACGACCATTGCTGGAACGGGTGCGTGCCGCCGCCCGCGATGCCGATATTGAGCTTGTCGCCGGCCGTGATCAAGGTGTCGCGGATTTCCTGCAGCTGCGCCAGCAGGGGGCCATGATGCGTGTGCACGCTCGAGTTAATCTCGATCATGCTCTCGGTGATTTCCGGCGTGACGTTGCCGGGAAACGGTTTCTTGTTCAGCAGATGCAGCAGGTCGGGGCTGGCGGCCGTCAGGTCATAGTCCGACAGGTTCACCAGTTGCAGTTCGAGTTCGACGCCGAAGGTCAGCGCGGCCGATTGGCCAAAGGGTTCCAGCGGCATTTAGCGCTCCTTGATTTCGTGGGTTTCTTTTGCCAGCATCAGCACGCGCTGCACCAGCACGGGGCCGACCAGTTCCAGGCCCAGGGTGATGGCGGCCAGGGCGTTCAATTCGTCGCCGAAGTTCACGCCGTGCTGGCGCGCGTGTTCCAGCAGCAGGATGATGAAGACGGAGACGGGCGTCAGCGCCACGCCCGTCAGCACGCCCTTGCGCCAGGAAATGCCGCTCACGTGCGAGAACGCGGCCACGCCGACGACCTTCGTCAGCAAGCGTCCGCCGACGACGGCCAGGGCCAGGGCCGCGCCTGCCGTCACGCTGGCCCATTCCAGGGTCGAGGCGGCATACACGAACAGCAGCACCGTCAGCAGCTCGCCCAGCGCGCCGAAATTGCGCTGCGCCTGGCTGAAGGCGACCCTGCGGTGGCGCGCCACCAGGCCGAAGGTGAGGGTGGCCAGCAGCGGCGACAGGCTGGTGGTGTAGGTGAGGGCGACGAGCAGCATCACCGACAGCGCGAACGCCACGGTGGCATCCTGCGCCATGTTGCCCAGGCGGCGCAGCATGGCCGGCACGACGATGCCGAAGACGGTGCCGGCGGCAACCGAGGCGGCCAGCACGGCGGCGCTGCTGCTGCTCGCCTCGATCAGGTCGGTGGAGCTCTGGAACATCCAGAAGCCGACGATGATGTTGAACGTGAACACGGCCAGCACGCAATTGAGGGCGGTGAGGTGGACGATGCGTTCCGTGACCTGGCCCGAACTGCGTTCCTCGTTGATGACGCGCATGATGGTGGCCGGCGAGGTGGACATGGCCAGGGACGCCAGCAGCAGCGCCGTCATCGATGTGCTGCCGAATTCGATGCCGATGAAGTAGACGACGGCAAAGGTCAGCAGGGATTCGACCAGGCCCGTGACGGCGATCCACGGATTGTTCTTCAGCCAGCGCAGGTTGATGCGGTAGCCCACTTCGAACAGGATCAGGCCGAAGGCCACGTCGGCCAGCACCAGCATGGGGCCGGCGTCCGTCTGCGGCAGGATGCCTACTTGCGTTTGCGCGAGGACGAAACCGATCACGCCGTAAAAACTGATGCGCGGCAGGCCGGTCCAGCGGTGGCCGAATTCGCCCACCACCCAGGCCAGGGTGATGGCGAACGGCCAGGACAGGTCGGCGGCGATCGAGATCAGACTTTGCATGCTCATTCCTTTGAAGTGGCGCTGGCACCGGCCGGCAGCACGGGGGCTGGCGCGGCAATGTCGTGGTGCAGCGATGGTGCATGGTTTGCGCAGAGCGCTGCGCCGATTCTACCGGAGCAGAAGGCGCGCACGATGTGCGCAATCGAACAGTGTCGCGGCCATGGCGGCCGCGCACAAGATGCAGCAGGGTAGGGCAGGGCTGGTATCGGCGTATGCTACCCGCCCGCGGCGGAGATGCTCCGCACGGTAGTGCCGTGTCGCAGTGTACGGCATGGCGGGCCCCTGCCGCCATGGACTTTTTGTTGCGTGTCTTTATTTACTGAGCAGACGCATGCCCCGTTCCAGGCCGTCGATCGACAGGGGGAACATGCGGTTGTTCATCAACTGGCGCATCACGCCGATCGACTGGCGGTACTGCCACAATCCCTCCGATTCCGGATTGAGCCAGATGAATTTCGGGAACGCCTGGGTAAAGCGCGCCAGCCACGTCGATCCCGCTTCCTCGTTGTTGTATTCGACGCTGCCGCCCGGCTGCAGGATTTCGTAGGGGCTCATGGTGGCGTCGCCGACGAAAATCAGCTTGGTGTCGGGCGGGTACTTGCGCAGCACGTCCCAGGTGGGAAAACGTTCGGCGTTGCGGCGCCGGTTGTTCTTCCACAGGTAGTCGTAGACGCAGTTATGGAAGTAAAAGAACTCCATGTTCTTGAATTCCGTCTTCGCGGCCGAGAACAGTTCCTCGGTGCGCTCGATATGGTCATCCATGCTGCCACCGACGTCGAGCAGCATCAGCACCTTGATGCGGTTCTTGCGTTCTGGCCGCATCCTGATGTCCAGGTAGCCCGCATTGTTCGCCGTGGCGGCGATGGTGGCGTCGAGTGCCAGTTCGTCTTCCGCGCCTTCGCGCGCGAACTTGCGCAGGCGGCGCAAGGCCACCTTGATGTTGCGCGTGCCCAGTTCGCGCTCGCCGTCGTAATCCTGGTAGCTGCGCGCTTCCCATACTTTCACCGCCGTGCGGTTGCCGCCCTTGCCGCCGATGCGGATGCCTTCCGGGTTCGTGCCGCCATTGCCGAACGGCGACGTGCCGCCCGTGCCTATCCATTTGCTGCCGCCCTCGTGGCGTTCCTTCTGTTCTTTTAACAGCTCGTTCAGGCGGTTCATCAGCTTGTCGTAGCCGAATTTTTCCAGCTGCGCCTTCTGCTCATCGGACAGCTGGCGCTGCATGCGCTTGAGCAGCCAGTCGAGGGGAATCGCCGCGTTCGTGTCGAAGGCCGCGCTGACGCCCTTGAAGTACTGGGCAAACGCGCGGTCGAACTTGTCGAAATGGGCTTCATCCTTGACCAGGGTCAGGCGCGCCAGATAGTAAAAATCGTCCATCGACGCATCGATGACGTTCTTTTGCAGCGCCTCGAGCAGGGTCAAAAATTCCTTGATCGAGACGGGAATCTTCGCATCCTTGAGCGTGAAGAAGAAATCGATCAGCATGGCGCTTCCTCTGCCCCGGCGGCTCCCGGGCGCGGCAGCGCGGCGATGGGGCGCTGCGCCAGCTTGTAGCGCAGATGGGCGGCGATTTCAGGCCATTCGCCGCGCGCGATGCTGTACATGACCGTGTCGCGCACGGTGCCGTCGCGGCGCAGCGCGTGGTGACGCAGCACGCCGTCCTTTTTCGCGCCCAGGCGTTCGATGGCCGCTTGCGAGGCGTGGTTGAAATTATCGGTGCGCAGGCCCACCAGCGCGCAGCCGAGCGTGTCGAAGGCGTGCGCCAGCAGCAGCAATTTGCAGGTGGTGTTGACGTGGCTGCGCTGGCAGCGCTTCGCATACCAGGTGTAGCCGATTTCCAGGCGGCCGATGGCCGGCACCACGTCGTGGTAGCTGGTGCTGCCGAGCACCTCGCCGCTGGCCGCGTCGATGACGGCAAAGGCGAAGCGCGAAGGGCGCATCTCGATGCCCTTGAAAATGTACTGGTCCACCTGGTCCGGTTCGGGCACGGAGGTGACGCGCAGATTCCACAGTTCGCCGTCCATGGCCGCCGCGCGCAAGCCCTGCGCGTGGTGCGGCGCCAGCGCTTCGAGGCGGATGCCGTGCAGTTCCAGGGGCACGAAGACCTTCTCCGGGCTGATGTCGTTCACCGGCGCTCCTTAGCGGTTGGTGCGCGACATGAACATCAGACGCTCGAACAGGTGCACGTCCTGCTCGTTTTTCAGCAGCGCGCCATGCAGCGGCGGCACGACGGTGTCCTTGCTGCGCAGCGCGTCAAAGGGGATGTCCTCGGCCAGCAGGAGTTTCAGCCAGTCGAGGAATTCCGACGTCGACGGTTTCTTCTTCAGGCCCGGCACGTCGCGCACTGCATAGAAGGTTTGCAGCGCCTGCGCCAGCAATTCCTGTTTCAGGTGCGGGTAGTGGACGGCGACGATCTGCTCCATCGTGTCCTTGTCCGGGAATTTGATGTAGTGGAAGAAGCAGCGGCGCAGGAAGGCGTCCGGCAATTCCTTCTCGTTGTTCGAGGTGATGATGACGAGCGGGCGGTGGCGCGCCGTGACCATCTCGCGCGTCTCATACACATAGAATTCCATGCGGTCCAGTTCGCGCAGCAGGTCGTTCGGGAATTCGATGTCGGCCTTGTCGATTTCATCGATCAACAGCACCACCGGTTCGGGCGCCGTGAACGCCTGCCACAGCACGCCCTTGACGATGTAGTTCTGGATGTCGCGCACGCGCTCGTCGCCCAGCTGCGAATCGCGCAGGCGCGACACGGCGTCGTATTCGTACAGGCCCTGCTGCGCCTTGGTGGTCGATTTGATATGCCATTGCATCAGCGGCATGTTCAGCGCGGCCGCCACTTCCTCGGCCAGCATGGTCTTGCCCGTGCCCGGTTCGCCCTTGATCAGCAGCGGGCGTTGCAGGGTCAGCGCCGCATTCACGGCCAGTTTCAGGTCGGCGGTGGCGACATAGCTGTCGGAACCTTCGAAGCGTTGGCCTTGCTGGGTGTGCTTTGCTTGCATGAGCGGTCTGCCAAAGTGGGGAAATGGTGAGTATAAACAGAACTGTGGCGCAGCGTCACGCGGACGGCCTGTGCCTGCCTGCCTACAATGCGGGTTTTATCGGTGGACTTGCAAGAATATCTTGGCTAGAATCGGCAAGCAGCAGATTAATTGTCAACCTTAATTGTCTACACATAAAATCAATAAAAACCAGCTCTGGCGTTTCTCCGATTACCTTTGTTCACATTGCCACTATGAAAAAAATATTTGCACTTCTCGTGCTTGCCGGCATAGCAAATGCCGTCACAGCGGCTGACATTGTAGGAAACGCCAAGGCAGCGACTGCCAAGGTGGAAATGTGTATCGGCTGCCACGGCATTCCCGGTTACAAGGCGACCTTCCCCGAAGTGTTCCAGGTGCCGATGATCGGCGGCCAGCCGGCGAAATATATCGAGAATGCGCTGCAAGCCTACAAGAAGGGCGACCGCAAGCACCCCAGCATGAAGGGCATCGCCAGCAGCCTGTCGGACCAGGATATCGCCGATGTCGCCGCGTATTATGCGCAACAAGCCAAGCCGAACTGAGGACCAGCCAGATGATGAAAACACTACTCGCCGCCCTCGTTTGCGCCACCGTCTCGTTGTCCGCCAGCGCCGCCGGCAATATCAACACGGGCAAGGCCCTGGCCGAAAAATACAGCTGCGCCACCTGCCACGGCAAGGATTACGGCTCGCCCATCGACCCGTCGTACCCGAAACTGGCGGGCCAGCACAAGGATTACCTGGAACACGCCTTGACGGCGTACAAACGGGGCGACAAGGCCAACGGCCGCAACAACGCCATCATGACGGGCCAGGTGAAACCGCTGAGCAACCAGGACATCAAGGACCTGGCCGCCTACCTGCACAGCTTGCCGACCACCCTGGTCATTCACCGCTGAGCGGTATCTCAGGGTCTATTAGTTGTTCTGACACCTGACAAAACCGTAGCGAGCGGAAGGGAGAGGCGGCCGAGACGCGGAACTGTGCTGAAGCACAGTGAGCATCGCAGGTTGCCTATACCGACGCGCAGTAGGTTTGGTCAGGTGTTCTTCAGCCCCACCCGGCGCGCCAGCTTGTGCAAATTGCTGGCGTCCAGCCCCAGCTGGCGCGCGGCGGCGGCCCAGTTATCCTGATGCAGCACCAGCGCTTGCCGGATGGCCTGGCGCTGGCTCGCTTCCACGATCTGATGCATGGACAGCGGCGGCGCCGCCGGCGCGCCGCACGCGGCCGCCACTGGCTGCGGCGCGTCCGCACCGGCCGGCGCTTCCAGCGCATCGAGGTCGAGCATATCCGTTTCCAGCGTCACGATGTCCTTGCGGTCCGCGCCGCGGATCACCGCTTTCAGCGCGGCCCGGCTGATCACATGTTCCAGTTCGCGCACGTTGCCGGGCCAGCGGTAGTGGCATAGCGCGTTTTCCGCCGCGGCGGACAGGCGCAGGCTGCGCAGGCCCAGGCGCGCACGGTTGAGCTCAAGAAAACCGCCGGCCAGCAGCAGCACGTCATTGCCCCGCTCGCGCAGCGGCGGAATCGGCACGGGATACACGGACAGGCGGTGATACAGGTCGGCGCGGAAGGTGCCGTCGCGCACGTGCTCGCGCAGGCTGCGGTTGGTGGCGGCGATCACGCGCACGTTGACCCGGCGCGGCCGGTCCGCGCCCAGGCGCTGGATTTCGCCATTTTGCAAGGTGCGCAGCAGCTTGGCCTGTATCGACAGCGGCAACTCGCCCACTTCATCGAGAAACAGGGTGCCCCCTTCGGCCGCCTCGAAGCGTCCGGGCCGGTCGCTGACGGCGCCGGAAAACGCGCCCCGCACATGGCCGAACAATTCGCTTTCGGCCAGCGATTCCGGCAAGGCCGCGCAATTGACGTGGATCAGGGGCTTGCCCGCGCGGCGCGACAGCCGGTGCAGCCGGTGCGCGCACAGTTCCTTGCCCACGCCCGTCTCGCCCAGCAGCAGCACGGGCAGTTCGGAATCGGCCACCACCTGCAATTCGTGCAGCAAGTGCGTGATGGCGTTGCTCTGGCCGACGAAGTCGTGCTCCTCGCGCGGCGCCTGCGCGTCGGCCAGCATGGCGCCGCCCGACAGGCGCAGGGCGCGGATTTCCGTCTCCAGGCGGGTCACGCGCACGGCCGCCTCGATGGCGCAGGCCAGCTCGCCCAGGTCGCGCTGCGCTCGCGTATCGAAGGTGCCCACCCGCAGCGCGTCGAGCGTGATCACGCCCCAGCGTTCGCCTTCCAGGTCCAGCGCCATGCCCATGCAGTCGTGCACGGGCAGCGGTTCGCCGGCTCGCTCGGCGATCAGGCCGTCGTAGGGATCGGGCAGGGAGCTGTCGTGATGGAAGCACAGCACGCCGCGCCGCTGCAGGATGGCGGCCAGGCGCGGATGGTCGGCGACGGCGAAGCGGCGTCCCAGCGCGTCGCTGGCCAGGCCGGCCATCGCCACGGGGCGCAAATGTTCGCCATCAAGCTTGAGCAAGGCCACGGCCTCGCAGCCGAAGTGCGCACGCAAGCTGCCGACGAGGCGTTGCAGGCGCACGGCCACGGGCAGGTCGGCGACCAGGTCGGTGAGCAGCAGCAGGTGGATGGCGGTGGTGGTCATAACTACCATGCAGGGTACAAGGAACCACGGCGAACAAGGGTCATTATGACCCTGCATTTTTCAAATCGTTGATTTAAAACAAGTTTTTCCTGGCACACGGCTTGCCTGGATAAGGGGGCCGAACCGGCATACAAGACCAAGGAAAGCTTGATGAAAACGACTCCCTCCCTCCGCGCCATTGCCGCTGCCGTCTGCGTACTGGCCCTGCCCCTGTCCGTGCAAGCCCAGGCGAGCCTGCCCGCCAGCGCCGCCGCCACCGCAGTCAAACCCGCCGCCGCCACGCTCAAGCGCTATGAACTGCAAACCAATATCGTCGACGGCAAGATGGTATTCATCGACGCCAAGGGCCAGGTCAATCCCGTGCTGGCGGCGAAGGTGGGCGATACGGTCGAACTCGTGCTGAAAAGCGGCGAAGGCGCCGAACATGATTTGCTGATCCCGGAACTGAACGTGGCCTCCGCCAAATTCAGCGCCAACAGCGGCAGCACCAGCGTGCGCTTCAAGGTCACGCGCGCCGGCACGTTCACCTATTACTGCTCGATCCCCGGCCACCGCCAGATCGGCATGGAAGGCAAGCTGGAAGTGACCGGCACCTCGCTGGCCGAGACGGCGGCGCCCGCCAGCGCTGCCGGCGAGTCGAGCCAGGCCGCGGCGCTGGCCCTGTACACGCCCGCGCCGTCGCCGATGCGCGGCCCCGATCCCTCGGCCGTCAGCGTGGCCGCCAATCCGGCGCAGGTGCCGGCCGCCATCGGCGCGCGCGCGCCGCAGTTGCTCAAGTACCGCATGGAGACGGTGGAATTGCCGGGCAAGCTAGATGACGGTACCAGTTTTACCTACTGGACCTTCAACCGGCAAGTGCCTGGCCCGATGCTGCGCGCGAAGGTGGGCGACACGGTCGAACTGACCCTGTTCAACGCCAGGGACAGCAAGATGATCCATTCGATTGACCTGCACGCCGTGACGGGCGGCCATGGCGGCGGACAGCACACGCAGGTGGCGCCGGGACAGGAAAAAACGGTCACCTTCAAGGCGCTCAATCCGGGCCTGTTCGTCTACCACTGCGCCACGCCGCTGGTGCCGCAGCATATCGCGGCCGGCATGTACGGCATGATCCTGGTCGAACCGGAAGGCGGCCTGTCGAAGGTGGACCGCGAGTATTACGTGATGCAGGGCGAGATGTACACGGGCCGTCCGCACGGCGCGCCCGTGCACCAGGAACCGAACCTGGAAAAAATGGCCAATGAACTGCCCGACTACTACGTCTTCAACGGCGAAGTGGGCGCCCTGAGCAAGACGCACAAACTGCAGGCGAAAGTCGGCGAGACGGTGCGCATCTATTTCGGCGTCGGCGGCCCGAACAAGATTTCATCCTTCCACGTCATCGGCGAGATCTTCGACAAGGTGTACAGCGAAGGCTCGATCAGCAGCCCGAAACACGACGTGCAAACCACGCTCGTGGCGCCGGGCGGCGCGACCATCGTCGAACTCAAGGTACAGCATCCGGGCAGCTATCTGCTGGTCGACCATGCGCTGTCGCGCGCCGGCAAGGGCGCCGTGGGCGTGCTGGAAGTGACGGGCGAACCCGTGCCTGGCGTCTACCACGCGGGCGCGGCGCAATAAATCCACTTATTCATCCTCAAGGAACTGTTATGGAAATGATCGACCTATCCCTGGGCCAGCTGGCCCGCCGCATCCCTGGCGCCACGCGCCTGTTCGATGCGCACCGCCTGGATTTTTGCTGCGGCGGCAACAAGACCCTGCGCGCGGCGGCCGAAGCGGCCGGCGTGGACACGGCGCCCATCGTCGCGGAACTGAAACTGCTGGCAGGACGGATTGACGCCAGCGGCGAGCGTGACTGGCAGGACGCCTCGGCCACCGAGCTGGTGGAACATATCCTGGCGCGCTACCACGCCGTGCACCGCGAGCAGCTGCCCGAGCTGATACGCCTGGCACGCAAGGTCGAGCAGGTGCATGGCGAGCGCGCCGACTGTCCGCACGGGCTGGCGGAACACCTGTCGGCCATGGCGCAGGAGCTGGAAAGCCATATGCGCAAGGAAGAAGACGTGCTGTTCCCGATGATCGTGCGCGGCCAGGGGCCACGGGCCGGCGCGCCCATCAACGTCATGCGCATGGAGCATGACGAGCATGGCGTGGCCTTGCGCGCCATGGAGGCAATGACGAACGATATCACCGCGCCTGGCGGCGCCTGCACCACCTGGCGCGCGCTGTACACGGGTTTGCGCACCTTCCGCGAAGACCTGATGGCGCACATCCATACCGAAAACAATATCCTGTTCGAGCGCTTTGCGCCGGCCGCGGTGCACTGACAAAGGAAAGACCCATGGGTCCCTACAAAAAACTCTGGTTCACCCTGATCGGTGTGCTGATCGTGACGTTTTCGCTGCTCGGCTACTACGGCACGGAAGTCTACCGGCAGGCGCCGCCCATCCCCGCGCAAGTGCTGGCGCAAGACGGCCGGCAACTGTTCGACCGCGAGGGCATCCTCGACGGCCAGACGGCCTGGCAATCCGTCGGCGGCATGCAGCTCGGTTCCATCTGGGGCCACGGCGCCTACCAGGCGCCCGACTGGACGGCCGACTGGCTGCACCGCGAGCTGACGGCCTGGCTGGAACTGGCCGCGCAAGAGCTGCATGGCAAGGCTTACGCGGCGCTCGACGGCCCCGCGCAGGCGGCGCTGCGCGAAGCGCTGAAGATGGAATACCGCGCCAACCGGGTCGACGATGCGCAAGTGCTGCGCCTGTCGCCGCGCCGCGTGCAAGCCGTCGCCAGCACGGCACATTACTACGACCAGCTGTTCTCCGACGCGCCTGCGCTGCACGCCAGCCGCGAGCATTTCGCCATGAAGGAAAACACCCTGCCCAGCGCCGAGCGGCGCGCGCAGATGACGCAGTTCTTCTTCTGGACGGCGTGGGCCGCCGCCACCGAGCGTCCGGGCCAGAAAGTGACCTATACGAACAACTGGCCGCATGAACCGCTGATCGGCAACCAGCCCAGCGGCGAAAACCTCGTCTGGTCGGTCGCCAGCGTGGTGGTGCTGCTGGCCGGCGTGGGCTTCCTCGTCTGGGGCTGGGCCTTTTTGCGCGACCATGATGACGCGCTGCCTGCGGCCGGTCCGCGCGATCCGCTCACCACGTTCGCGCTGACGCCATCGCAGCGGGGACTGGGCAAGTATCTGTTCCTGGTGGTGGCGCTGTTCATCTTCCAGGTCTTCATCGGCGGCTTCACGGCGCACTACACGGTGGAAGGACAGCAGTTCTACGGCATCGACGTGTCGCGCTGGTTCCCGTATGCGCTCACGCGCACCTGGCATATCCAGGCCGCGCTGTTCTGGATCGCCACGGGCTTCCTGGCCGCCGGCCTGTTCCTCGCGCCCCTGATCAATGGCGGCAAGGACCCCAGGTGGCAGCGCCTCGGCGTCGACGTGCTGTTCTGGGCCCTGGTCGCCGTGGTGGTCGGCTCCTTCATCGGCAATTACCTGGCGATTGCGCAAGTGATGCCGCCCGAGTGGAATTTCTGGCTCGGCCACCAGGGTTATGAATACGTGGACCTGGGACGCCTGTGGCAAATCGGCAAATTCGTCGGCATCCTGCTGTGGCTCGTGTTGATGCTGCGCGGCGTGGTGCCGGCCCTGCGCCAGCCGGGCGGCGACAAGAACCTGCTGGCGCTGCTGACCGCGTCCGTGGGCGCCATCGGCCTGTTCTATGGCGCCGGCCTGTTCTACGGCGAACGCACGCACCTGTCGGTGATGGAGTACTGGCGCTGGTGGGTGGTGCACCTGTGGGTGGAGGGCTTTTTCGAAGTGTTCGCCACCACGGCGCTGGCCTTCATCTTCTCGACCCTGGGCCTGGTGTCGGTGCGCATGGCCACGACGGCCAGCCTGGCGTCGGCCTCGCTGTTCATGCTGGGCGGCATACCCGGCACCTTCCACCACCTGTACTTTGCCGGCACCACCACACCCGTGATGGCCATCGGCGCGAGCTTCAGCGCGCTGGAAGTGGTGCCGTTGATCGTCTTGGGCCACGAAGCGTGGGAAAACTGGCGCCTGAAGGAGCGCGCGCCATGGATGGAGCAGTTGCGCTGGCCGCTGATGTGCTTTGTCGCCGTCGCCTTCTGGAACATGCTGGGCGCCGGTGTGCTGGGCTTCATGATCAACCCGCCCGTGGCGCTGTACTACATTCAGGGCCTGAACACGACCCCCGTGCATGCGCATGCGGCGCTATTCGGCGTGTACGGCTTCCTGGCGCTGGGCTTTACCTTGCTGGTGCTGCGCTACCTGCGCCCCGACTATCGCTTCAGCCCTGCGTTGATGAAGTGGGCGTTCTGGGGCTTGAACGGGGGACTGGCGCTGATGATCTTCACCAGCTTGCTGCCGATTGGCATCATCCAGTTCCACGCCAGCGTGACGGAAGGCCTGTGGTATGCGCGCAGCGAGGCGTTCATGCAGCAGCCGCTGTTGCAGAACCTGCGCTGGATACGCACCTTCGGCGACGTGGTCTTCATCGCCGGCGCGGTGGCCATGGCGCTGCAGGTGGTGCTGGGGTTGCTAAGGCCGCAGGTGAGCGAGGGCACGCGGCCGGCGGCTGCCGGCATACCATTGTGAGCTCAGTTCGAATAGCCCTGCATCAAGGTCTTGGCATCGTGGCGCAGTCCCCACCACGGTAAAAAGACGGAAGCTTCGCCGCGTGCGCGGAACCAGGGTTTTTCCGGATCGATGGGGCGCGCCACGGCGGGTGGCGCCACCAGCACGGCAACGGGCGCCTCCAGGTCGCCCGTGCCCGCCACCAGCACCGGCCGGCCCTGGTGATTCGCGTAGGCGACGGCCAGCGCCACATTCGTCAGCGCCGTGCCGGCCCCCATCTCGCCCAGCAGGGCCGAGGTGTTGAAGGTTTGCTTTGTAAAATCCAGATCGGGTAAATTCAGGGTCAGGCTTTGCGCCAGCGAGCCGATCCGCTCGGAAGATGCCGGATATCTATTGCCCGCATCGTGGATCACATAGGCTATCTTGTCAGTATCGAGATTGGCCTGCTCCGCCGCCTGTTCGATGGCCGCCGTCCATGCCTGCACCGCGCGCGGCGGTTGACCTTTCGCCGCCTGGTAGTCGGCGACGGCGGCCGTTGCAGGGAAGCCCAGCCAGGCCAGCGGCGCGCGCTGCGTCTTGAAGTCGGGACCGGCCAGTATCAACAGAGCGATGTTTTCATCGATCTGCTCATCCTTGGGCGGAAAGCTGGGCGCGTCCCAGTTCATCACCCATACGGTTTTATCGGGATGAGCCTGCAAATATGCCAGGCCCGCCGCCAGCGAGGTAAAACCTGCGTTCGCGCCGCCCATCGTCACGCGCACGTCGGGCGGCGTTGCCGTAGTCCAGGAATTGGGGAAGTGGGGGTTGCCGATGCTGAAGGCGCGCATGATCAGCTTACGCACCACATCTGCCGCCTGTACAGGGTCAAGTCGCCCCGCTGGCAGGGCATATTCGACATGGATGCCGGCCAGTTCGCGCCGCGTCGATCGGTCTTTCAATGCATGGGCATTGTAGAAATAGGTAGAATTGGAAAAATAGTTTTGTCGGAATAGCGGCATCATTTTTTCCACATATTTATGATGATAGCCTTCGAAATTTTCCTCGCCATTGCTGCCCGAGGCAATCATGCCGATGGATTGCACCTTGCTGAAGCGCGCTGGATTTTCCCTGACTTTGTCATCGTTCTGGTTCGGCTTGGCCAGCCCCAAGGTCCACAACAATTGCCACTCCGTCGAATAGTCGCGCCGTTGCAAGGGATTGAGCCATTGCACGCCCACCACCTGGGCCATATAAGGCCGGGCTGGCTGCGCAGGCGTCGCTGTCGCGACATCGCCTTTCGTGACTGGCTTGATCGCGCAAGCACTGAGCAAGGAAAATATCATCAGGGCAAATACAAACGGCATCACGAGATAGCGTTTCATCATGTCTCCATCGGTGAGGGGAGCGGCGTGGGACTGGCTGGCGAACCAGACTGCCACGCTGGCAAGCAGGAAAAATGCACAGCAGCTCCAAGCCAGGCGGCGTAGGGGAGTGGCGATCAGTGCACGCATCAGTGATCCTTCCAGCGCGAGTTCCTGCGCTTGTTGATGATGGTGTCCGGCATGGCGCCCGTACTGCCGGAACTGCCTACCCAGTCAAGCAGGGTCATTTCTTTGAATGTGCCATATAGAAAATATTCGAAAAACATGCTGTGCGGATGAGAGCCTCCCAGGCCTTCCAACAATCGCCAATCTGCCGCCATCCGCAATTTGAGCAAAACTTCTTCGCGAATATGGCTCACCCCCACCGCCACGTCATATGCCAATGCCTTTTCCGCATGCATGCCATTGGTCATGATGGTTGAATGGTCGGTGGCGTGCGTGTCGAGGTTGGCGGCCAGATTGGCGGTGATGATGGCGCCGCGCCATCGCTTGTGCTCTTCG
This sequence comes from Janthinobacterium sp. JC611, assembly GCF_018682595.1. NCBI lineage: Bacteria > Pseudomonadati > Pseudomonadota > Betaproteobacteria > Burkholderiales > Oxalobacteraceae > Janthinobacterium > Janthinobacterium sp. JC611. The sequence continues at coordinate 114,809 of NZ_JAFLJN010000032.1, read as the reverse complement.
CTGGCGGTGGCCGGCATGTCTTCCTCGCTGACCTTCTCTCCCATCGGCGTGCGGCCCGTGCGTTTGGCCATCAAGCGCACGCGGGCGTGGTCTTCGTACAGCATGGTGGCGTGGCTGTCGCGGTCGCCCTTGGGCGCGCCTATCTGCTCGTCGCTCAAGGCGTGGTATGGATCGCCGGCGGCATGGCTGCGCCGTGGATCGCGCAGGCTGCCGCGCGGATTGTAGAGCTGATCGAAGTCCTCGCTGGCCACGCCGTACTGCACTGCCTGCGGCAAGAACGGTTCGGGCAGCGCCGGCGCATTGACGGGGATGCTCCAGTCGCGCGGCGGCAGCGCGTTGATGCGCACGCCCGCTCCTTTCGCCAGGGGAATCAGGGCCAGGGCGGCGACTTGCGTCATGGCGCGGCCGCTTCCCGTGCTGTTGGCCAATCGCCCTTTCTGGCTGGAATAGTCGGCGATCTTCGAATGCGGCACCCAGAAGTCCAGGCTGCCCCGTTCCGGATGATTGTGTTGCTTGCTCCAGTAATCATAAGTTCCTGGCTTGCCGACGGGGTAGCCTTGGGAAAACACCCGCTGCGTGAATACATTCTTTCCTTGCGCCGCCTGGATTTCGGCTGCGCACAGGCCGCGCCAGCCCATGCCCTGGATGGCGGTCGAGGAGATGACCTGGTCATGCGGATTGCAATACAAGGTGACCTTGCCGCGTGTGGTGGTGACGGGGCCGCAGCGGTATTTGTTGCTGTCGCTATCCAGCGTAAAACCGTGCGCGTGGTTGGCTGCCATTTGCGCCAGCGCGGCTGAATGCGGCGGCACATCGGCCTGCTGGCCGACGATCTTGAAGAAGTTTTTCAAGGTCTCGATGCGCGCCTGGCAGGTCTGTCGGCCCACGTTGCCGTCCGGATCCGCCTCCTGACCTTGCACCCAGTCTTCCGTGCTGTTGTCTTCGAGTACGCTGTATGGCGGATTGCACAGCACATAGGTGTCGGCCACGCAGCGGCCCTTGATCCCTGCTGCATCTTGCACATCGGCCATCTTGTCGCCCAGGAAGGCGGCCGCCATGCCGATCATATTGCCCTGGCTATGGCACACGAGGGTAATCGGCACGTCGGCCTGTTCCTTGCGTATCGATTCGACCAGCTTCGCCAGTCGCAGCGCGGCCAGCACAAAATACGGGCGGGGCGGCGCCGAAAACACCATGGCGTCGTTGAGGGGGTTGAGGTGTTCGATATGTATCCACAGAAACAAGGTATCGAGCAAGCCATTGCCCCACAGGTCAGGCAAGGAAGAACAGCCGTTCGCGAATGGCCCGCCGCCCCAGTAGTCATATTCGTTGAGATAAATGGAAGCGCCGTATTCCTGTAATTCGAGGTCGCTGGCTTTGTAACCCCAGCGGAACTGGATCACGGGCGAGTGGTGCTCGGCGTCGGCAATGAAGGTGTTGGGCGTGCGGTCGGGGTCGATAAAGCCGTCATCCGTCAATTCGCGCCGGTAGGTAACGGGCCATAACTGTCCACCTTCCACGCTAGGGTAGGCCAGGTGTTCATCGCAGCGTTTCAGGCGGGTATTCAAGCCCTTGCACAGGCCCTCCTCGCTCTGGTGGTACCACTCGCCATCGGAATTGACGCCATGCACAAAGATGACGATGCCCGGTGACGGCATCTGCTGCAGGCAGTCCAGCAGGCTGTGGCTGAAATTGGTGCTGCCGCAGACCCTGCCTACCATGATAAGGCGGGGATCGATAGCGGGTTTAACCGGTCCGTTGCTGGGATCGCTCATGGCACACCCTGTTCATGGCTGGAGTTGCCACTGTAGAGTGTTGCTTATCTATATGTCTTATGCCAGATCAAGCAAACTTGTGCAGAATACTACCTTGGGTTTAGCGGCGGCGCACGCAGTCGATATACGCATCCGTATCGGGTGGCAAGCCCGAGCGCTGCGAAGCCCAGATCATCTGGCCCAGGCATTCCATCACTTCGTGCTGGGCGGCATGGGCCGAATCGAGGCGCTGGGTCAGTTGCTGGACGGCCGGGCGGATGCCGCGCGGCTGGTCCACCTGGACCTGCTCCGTGATCGACAGATGCATGGACAGGTGCAGGAATGGATTGGCTTGTCCGCCCTCGACGGAATAGTCGCGCGCCAGCGCCGCCTCGACGTCGCTCAATTCGTTTTCATACTCGGGGTGTTCCAGGATCCAGTCCAGCGCGATGGCTTCCATCGGCGTGAGGATGTCATGGGCGCGGTGCTTGCGCAAGGTGTCGCAAAAGAAGCGGCGCACGTCGTCGGAAGAGGGGTTGAACATGGCTGGATGACTATGGCTAAAGGGCAGCCGGCATTGTACCGCGTACGTCAACGAAGGGCATCGGGGATGCCCTTTTTGCCGTCTGGCGTCCGCTTGCATGACCCGATAGTCACCGTCATTTAATACCCTGCAGTAAGTATTATCCACTACCGCCACGGCCCGGCGGCGCCAAATAACGGTGATAAAATCGCCGCTCTTGATATTTGCTCTGGACACGATGGTGATTTTGTTGCCACTCCGTGCTTCCATTGCCCGCACCTTTGCCACCAGATATTGCTCCCGGCTTATTCCGGAGCGCGGCAGCATGCCTATCACCATCGATATCGACCTGTCCGGCCGCCCTGGCGTTCCGGCCGGCCGGCTGTTTTTCATTCACTACAGCGATGGTGCCGCCACGGTGGCGCGCAAGAATCATCCTTCAGTATTCATAAACGGAGTTACGTATGCGTAAATCGCTATTACTTTTGATGTCGTGCCTGATCCTGGCGGCATGTGACAAGACCCCGCCGGCCTCGTCCGAAAAACCGGTCGACGTGCTGCTGATCGGCGCCGGCACCATGAGCGCCACCCTGGGCAGCATGCTCAAGGAACTCGATCCCTCGCTGACGATGGAAATGGTCGAGCGCCTCGATTCCGTGGCCGCCGAAAGCTCGGACGCGATGAACAACGCGGGCACGGGCCACTCGGCATTCGCCGAACTGAACTACACGCCGGAAGCGGCCGATGGCAGCATCGAGACCAAGAAAGCCGTTGCCATCAACGAGCAATTCGAAATTTCCAAGCAATTCTGGGCTTATCAGGTGGCCAACAAGCACCTGGGCGCGCCGCAAACCTTCATCAACAATGTGCCGCACATGGCCTTTGTGTGGGGCGACGACAATATTGCCTTCTTGAAGAAGCGCTACGCCGCGCTGCAAAAGGAAAACCTGTTCAAGGGCATGCTGTACTCGGAAGACCAGGCGCAGATCGAACAATGGGCGCCGCTGGTCATGCAAGGCCGCGACAAGGGCCAGAAAGTGGCGGCGACGCGCATGGAAATCGGTACCGACGTCAATTTCGGCAACCTCACGCGCGGCCTGGTGAGCTACCTGACGGACAGCCATGGCATGGTCCTGCACCTGCGCCACCAGGTGGAAGACATCCAGCGCGGCGCCGATGGCGTGTGGAACGTGACGGTGAAAGACCTGGCCGCCGGCAAGGAAAAGACCATGCGCGCCAAGTTCGTCTTCATCGGCGCCGGCGGCGGTTCGCTGCCGCTGCTGGAAAAATCGGGCATTCCTGAAGCCAAGGGCTACGGCGGCGTGCCGGTGGGCGGCCAATGGCTGGTCACCACCAATCCGGAACTGGTGGCGGCGCATGCGGCCAAGGTCTACGGCAAGGCATCCGTCGGTTCGCCGCCGATGTCCGTGCCGCACCTGGACACGCGCATCATCGATGGCAAGAAGGCCCTGCTGTTTGGCCCATTCGCCACCTTCTCGACCAAGTTCCTGAAAAATGGTTCGTGGATCGACTTGCCGGCCTCGATCGGCACGGGCAACGTGAAACCGATGCTGCAAGCCGGTTACGACAATATTCCGCTGACGAAATACCTGGTCGAACAGGTCATGAACACGCCGGAAGACCGCCTGAAGACGTTGCGCGAATACTTGCCGAACGCCAAGATGGAAGACTGGACCTTGCAAAACGCGGGCCAGCGCGTGCAGATCGTCAAGGATGACCCTGTCAAAGGCGGCTTGCTGCAGTTCGGCACGGAAGTCGTCGGCGCCGCCGATGGCAGCATCGTCGCCCTGCTGGGCGCCTCGCCAGGCGCCTCGACCGCGCCGCCGATCATGATCAAGGTGCTGCAAACGGCATTCAAGGGCCGCCTGGCCACGCCGGAATGGCAAGCGAAGATGGTGGAAATGGTGCCGTCGTACGGTCAAAAGCTGAACAACGACCCGGCCCTGGCCAACAAGATCCGCCATTACAGCAGCAATATCCTGGGCTTGAAGGCGATCACGCTCGACGTGCCAAGCGCCGCGCCGGCGCCGGCGGCAAACTAAGCCGGCCTGACCGGCAGGGAAGTTTCTTGTCGGCATGAAAAAAGGGGCAGCCTGTTCAGGCTGCCCCTTTTGCGTGGGAGAGTGCGTTCATTGCGGTGGACTACCCCTTGCCCGGCAAGATCAGCTCCGGCGTACACCCTTCGGCGGCGATGCCGTCGCAAGGCTTGGCCAGTGCCGCGCCATCCTGTGCCCTTGGCGCATGGGGCTGGCGCAGGTAGCGCGACGTGTGGCGGTGCGCTTGCTGTGCGTTGCCATGCACGGGCCAGGTCAGGAAGCGGGACAGCTCCTGCAAGGCGCGCTGGTAGACATCGCGTTTAAATTCAATGACGACATCGAGCGGGACCCAGTACTCATGCCAGCGCCAGGCGTCGAACTCCGGATGGTCGGTCAGGCGCAGATTGACGTCGTTGTCGCGCGCGCACATCCTCAGCAGAAACCAAATCTGCTTCTGGCCACGGTAATGGCCGCGAATCTCGCGCTTGATGAAGTGGTCTGGCACTTCATAGCGCAGCCAGTCGCGGGTGCGGCCGACAATTTTGACGTGTTCCTGTCTGAGTCCGATTTCCTCTTCAAGTTCGCGAAACATGGCTTGTTCCGGTGTTTCGCCATATTTGATACCGCCTTGCGGAAACTGCCATGAGTGCTCGCGCACCCGCTTGCCCCACCACACCTCGTTCTGGGCGTTTAGCAGGATGATGCCGACGTTGGGCCGAAACCCTTCACGGTCGAGCATAATGCACCTCAAACTTTCTGCGACAGAGCGTCCTTTTTTACATAATTACCCACAACTTCGCAAGCCGGTGACCTTTTCGGGGTGCGAAAAGCGCCGGAATCGCACCAATTGAGCGCATTTGTGTAAAGTATGGACGCATCAGCCAGCTAATCCTTTAAAATTAGGTTGATTATAACCCTCTCTTTTTAAAAAGAATTCACCGTTATGCGCGCCTCCCGTTTTTTTATTTCCACACTTAAAGATGCACCTTCTGACGCGGAAATCGTCAGCCACCAATTGATGATGCGTGCAGGCATGATCAAACGCCTCGGTTCCGGCATCTATACCTACATGCCGATGGGCTTGCGCGTGATCCGCAAGGTGGAAGCCATCATCCGTGACGAGATGAACAAAGCCGCCGCGATCGAACTGCTGATGCCGCTCGTGCAGCCGGCCGAACTGTGGCAGGAGACGGGCCGCTGGACCAAGATGGGCGACGAACTGATGCGCGTGAAAGACCGCCACGGCCGCGAATACGCGATCCAGCCGACATCGGAAGAAGTCATCACGGACGTCGTGCGCACGGAAATCAAATCCTACCGCCAGTTGCCGTTGAACTTTTATCACATCCAGACCAAGTTCCGCGACGAGCGCCGCCCACGCTTCGGCCTGATGCGCGGCCGCGAATTCACCATGAAGGACGCCTACTCGTTCGACCGCGACCTGGCCGGCATGCAAGCGTCGTACAAGGTCATGTTTGACGCCTACACGCGCATCTTCACGCGCTTCGGCCTGCAATTCCGCGCCGTGGCCGCCGACAACGGCGCCATCGGCGGTTCCGGTTCGCACGAATTCCACGTCATCGCCCACACGGGCGAAGACGCGCTCGTGTACTGCCCGACGTCCGATTACGCGGCCAACATGGAAGCGGCCGAAGCGCTGCCGCCAGCCGGCGAGCGTCCAGCAGCAAGCCAGGCGCTGACGAAAACGGCCACGCCGGACACCGTCAAATGCGAAACCGTGGCCACCTTGCTGGGTATCGATCTGTCGCAGACCGTGAAAACCATCGCCCTGACGGTGGAAACGACGGGCAAGGACGAGAAAGTCACGAAACAGCATTTCATGCTGCTGCTGCGCGGCGACCATGAATTGAACGAGATCAAGGTGGGCAAGCTTGCCGGCCTGGCCGGTCACCGTTTCTCGACGGAAGCGGAAATCCTGGAAGTCTACGGCACCATTCCCGGCTACCTGGGCCCGATCGGCACCCGCGCGCCCGTCACCGTGGTGGCGGACCGCACGGTCGCCCACATGAGCGACTTCGTTTGCGGCGCGAATGACGCCGGCTTCCACTACACGGGCGCCAACTGGGGCCGTGACATGGCCGAGCCTGCCATCGTGGCCGACTTGCGCAATGTCGTCGCCGGCGACGCCTCGCCGGACGGCCAAGGCACGCTCGCCATCGAGCGCGGCATTGAAGTGGGCCACGTGTTCCAGCTGGGTACGGCGTACTCGGAAAGCATGAAAGCCACCTTCCTCGACGAAAACGGCAAGCCTGCGCCGCTGCAGATGGGCTGCTACGGCATCGGCGTGACGCGCATCCTGGGCGCCGCCATCGAACAGAACTTCGATGACAAGGGCATCATCTGGCCCGCGTCGATCGCGCCATTCGAGGTCGTGCTGTGCCCGATGGGCATGGACCGCAGCGAACTGGTCAAGGAAGAGACGGAGAAGCTGTACGCGGCACTGCAAGGCGCCGGCGTCGACGCCATCGTCGACGACCGCGGCTTGCGTCCTGGCGCCATGTTTGCTGACTGGGAACTGATTGGCGTGCCGCACCGCATCGTCATCGGCGAGCGCGGCTTGAAAGAAGGCAAGCTGGAATATCAGGGCCGCCGCGATACGGAAGCGACCGGCGTGGCGCCGGACGAGATCGTCGCCTTCATCCAGGGCAAAATGGCGCAGTGAAGCGCCTATCAGCAAGTAAAACGGCTGGCGCGCTCGCGCTGGCCGCCTGCCTGGCCTGCGCTCCCGTGGCGCGGGCCGGCAACCAGAAGGAGGAGGCGCTGGCCGACTCCGTCCGTCTGGCCCTGTCGCACGCGATCCGCGACGAACGCCCGCCGCAACCCAGATTTTCCACCCCCGCCGACTTGCAGCGCTACCAGCAATGGCTGGCGCAGATGTCGCAACGCCTGCAGCGCAAGCTGCCGGACGCGCAGCTGCGCACGGAATTCCTGGAAACCGTATGGTACGAAGCGCGCCGCGCTGGCCTGGAGCCGGCCCTGGTGCTGGGCCTGATCCAGGTCGAGTCGGCTTACCGCAAATATGCCGTCTCGCTGGCCGGCGCGCGCGGCTACATGCAGGTGATGCCGTTCTGGACGGGCGTCATCGGCGACAGCGACCGCAGCAAGCTGTTCCACATGCAGACGAATTTGCGCTATGGCTGCGCGATTTTGCGCATGTACCTGGATATGGAACGCGGCGATTTGTATCTGGCGCTGGGCCGCTACAACGGCAGCCGTGGACGGGCCGAGTATCCGAATGCCGTGCGGGCGGCGTGGCGGCAGTGGGAATTCAGGCCGGGTGGGTAGGCCGGAATGCTGGGGTCAGACCCCCGGCAGCGTTGGCGCAAAGCTCTGTGTCAACGGTGTTGAGGGGTTGACCCCGGCAAATGGCAGCCAAAAAAATGCCCCGCTCGCAGTGATGCGGCGGGGCACTCACACGGCGCAAAACGCCCTGTGCGTATCTGATCATTTCAAATGATCGGAGATCAGTTTCGTCATTTCAAACATGGAGACTTGGGCTTTGCCGCCGAAAACTGCTTTCAGCTTGTCGTCCGCATTGATCATGCGGCGGTTGGCCGGATCTTGCAGATCGAGTTTTTTGATGTAATCCCATACCTTTTTGGTCACTTCCGTGCGCGGCAGTGGTGCTGCGCCAACAACGGCGGCCAGCTCTTTCGATGGCGTCATTGCTTTCATGAATGCTGCGTTTGGCTTGCGTGGTGTTGCCGGTGCTGCCGCTTTCTTCGCCGCTGCCGGTTTGGCTGCTGCCTTGGCTGCGGGTGCTGCTTTCTTGGCGGCTGCAGGCTTGGCTGCTGCTGCTTTGGCTGGCGCTGCTACTGGGGTTTTTTTGGCTGTTGCCATCTTCGAGCCTCCTTAACAAACACATGGGAAATTGCGCAATTAATCGCACGGCTAATATTGGTGTGGATTTACCTTGTATGCAAGTGTTTTTCACGTTTTCACGAGGAAAAAGCAGGGAAATGACGCGCCTGTCTCCCGGGCGCACCGCTTGCGGGCGCAGAACGGCGTTTTTGCCCGTAAATGGCATGCTTGCTGGCTATGCGGGGAGGGGTACTGCAGGGGGAGGGAAGAGTGATGCCGGACACATGAAAATGCAATCCGGCATTATTTAGAACGATGTTTTTCGGGGTGTTGAAGGTGGATACCTGGCCTAAATAAGGCCTTCAAAATCACAGCGAGCGGGGATGATTTGTGGCCGAGAAGCGCAACCGTACTTTAGTACGGTGAGCATCGCCGGCCGCAAAGCGCCCCGCGCAGCGGATTTTGAAGCCTTCCACTACCTCATCCCAGGCATCATGCCCTTCATACTGCGCATCATCTTCATCATGCCGCCGCCCGACAATTTCTTCATCATCGTCTGCATTTGCTCGAATTGCGTCAGCATGCGGTTCACTTCCTGCACCTGCACGCCGGCGCCGGCGGCGATGCGGCGCTTGCGCGTGGCCTTGATCAATTCAGGCTTGGCGCGTTCCTGCGGCGTCATCGAGTCGATGATGCCGCACATGCGGCGCACCTGTTTATCCGCCTGATCCATGTTCTTGCCGCCTGCCGCCTGCTGGAACTGGGCCGGCAGCTTGTCCATCAGGTTGGCCATGCCGCCCATTTTCTTCATCTGGCCCAGTTGCGCCTTGAAGTCGTTCATGTCGAACTTGCCGCCGACCTTGATCTTTTGCGCCAGATCGGCCGCCGCCTTGCTGTCGACGCCCTTGCGCGCTTCTTCCACCAGCGCGAGGATGTCGCCCATGCCCAGGATGCGGTTGGCCATGCGGGTCGGGTCGAACGCTTCCAGGCCGTCGAGTTTTTCCGAGACACCGGCAAACTTGATCGGTTTACCCGTGATGTGGCGCACGGACAGGGCCGCACCGCCGCGCGCGTCACCGTCGAGCTTGGTCAGCACGATACCGGTCAGCGGCAGCGCATCGTTGAAGGCCTTGGCCGTGTTGATGGCGTCCTGGCCCAGCATGGCGTCGACGACAAACAGGGTTTCGATCGGTTTCACGGCGCCGTGCACGGCGGCGATTTCGCGCATCATCTCGTCGTCAATACCGAGGCGACCCGCCGTATCGATGATCAGCACGTCGTGGTAATGCTTTTTCGCCCAGTCCAGTGCGGCCAGGGCGATATCGACCGGCTTGTCCGTGCTGGTGGACGGGAAGAAGTCGGCGCCCACCTGGGCGGTGACCGATTGCAGCTGGGCGATCGCGGCGGGACGATACACGTCGGCCGAGACGGTCAGCACTTTCTTCTTCTTTTCTTCCTTCAGGTATTTCGCCAGCTTGCCGACGGTGGTGGTCTTACCCACACCCTGCAGACCGGCCATCAGGATGATGGCGGGCGGCTGCTGCGCAAAGCTGATCTGCGACGCTTCCGGCCCCAGGTCGGCGCCCATCAGGGCGGCCAGCTCGCGCTGCACCACGCCAACCAGGGCCTGGCCTGGCGTGAGCGAGGAAATGACATCCTCGCCCATGGCTTTTTCTTTGACTTTGGCGATGAATTCGCGCACGGCGGGCAGGGCGACGTCGGCTTCGAGCAGCGCCAGGCGTACTTCGCGCAGCATGTCGGCGGTGTTCGCTTCGGTCAGGCGCGCCTCGCCGCGCATGGTCTTGACGACTTTGGCAAGCCGTTGGGTGAGATTATCTAGCATGATGAACCTGCAATGAAAAGCTTGGGAGTGGGCGGCGCAAGCCGGACGATGGCCGTCATTTTACCCCATCGCGGGTGGCTGGCGGTCCTGCGCTGCAGCGCCTGGCGGTTGGCCGGCTTTTGAATTACTTGGTATTTCTGCTAATACCGCGATTGCATGAAAGGCATTGCGCGGTTAGAATGAGAATAATTCTTATTTACATTCTCGGGTGATGCACGCCTGAGCGGAAAGGGATGCCATGCCGGCCGCCGATTTTGCACAGCAACAAGACCTGCACGCGCTCTACAGCATTCATCACGGCTGGCTGCAGGGCTGGTTGCGGCATAAGCTGGGTAACGCGGGCGAGGCGGCGGACCTGGCGCAAGACACCTTCATCAGCGTGCTGACGGCCGATGCCGCGCCGCGGATCCGCGAAGCGCGGCCTTTTCTCGCCACCATCGCACGGCGCCTGGTGGCGCACCGCTACCGCCGGCAAGTGCTGGAAGACGCGTATCTGGAAGCGCTGGCTTGCCTGCCGCCCGAGGTGGCGCCCGCGCCCGAAGAACGGCTGCTGGCGCTGGAAGCCTTGCAGGAAATCGACCAGGCCCTCGACGGCTTGCCCGCGCCCGTGCGCACGGCGTTCTTGCTGGCGCAGCTGGAGGGCCTCAGCTATGCCGAGATCGCCGCGCGCCTGAACGTGTCGTCCAGCTCGGTCAAGCAATACCTGACGCGGGCCAACCGCCAGGTGTTTTTCTCGCTGCCGGCATGAGCGCGGCGGCAGACCCCGCAGCTCCGGCGGCCATCCGCGAGGAGGTGCAGCAGCAGGCGGCCGAGTGGCTGACCGTGCTGATGTCGAGCGAGTCCGGCGAAGCGGAACATGCGGCCTGGCAGCGCTGGCGCGAGGCCGACCCGGAACATGAACGGGCCTGGCGGCATATCGAGGCGGTGTCGCGGCGCTTCAGCGGCTTGCACCGCAGTGCGGCCGCGCAGGCGCTGGCCGGCACGCAGCAGAAAGCCGTCAACGGCAAGCGGCGCCAGTTGCTGGCGTGGCTGGGCGTGGCGGCCGGCGGCGGCGTGCTGGCCGCGCAGACGGGCGCCTGGGACGGCGTGCGCGCCCTGCGTGCCGACTACCGCACGGCGACGGGCGAGCGGCGCGAGGTGGTGCTGGACGATGGCAGCGTGCTCAGCATGAATACTGACTCGGCCGTGAACGTGCGTTTCGACGCCAGCCGCCGCCTGATCGAGTTGCTGGCCGGCGAGATCCTCGTCACCAGCGGCCATGGCGCTGGCAGCGACGCGCCTTTGGTGGTGGCCACGCGCGAAGGCCGGGTACGCGCGCTGGGCACGCGCTTTGCCGTGCGCCAGCAGGATGACTACAGCACAGTGGACGTGTTTGAAAGCGCCGTTGAAATCCGCCCCCGCGACGGCACCGGCGCGCCTTTGCTGCTGGCGGCCGGGCGCGGCGCGGCATTTTCCCGCCACGCGCCGGCCGCGCCGCACGCCATTGATGCGCATGCGCACGCCTGGTCGCGCGGGCAGCTGATCGTCGACGACGTGAGTCTGGGCGATTTCCTGGCCGACCTGGCCCGCTACCGCCCCGGCGTGATCGACTGCGCGCCGGAAGTGGCCCGGCTGCGCCTGTCGGGCGTGTTCCCGCTGGCCGATACCCAGCGCATCCTGAACATGCTGCCCAACTCGCTGCCCGTGCAGGTGCGCAGCCGCACGCGGTATTGGGTGACGGTCGAACCAGCTCCGTAGCCCTTGCAATAAAAAATATTGTTCAATCAGGCTGCCCGTTTTCGATTCTCGCGGCACCTGTAGTTGAGAGACGCAGTTTCAATCATGAAGACAAGGCGTGTGGCCCGTTTGATCCGGGGCTGCCGCGCCGCCACGATCAATTTTGATGGAAGGACGTAGTGTGATGCATCTGATGTACAAGGTCTGCCGCCCGGCACAACAGCCATACCCGGGAGTGCCGCGATGATGAAATCGGCCCGCATGATGTTGTTCTCGCGCGTGCTCGCCGCCGTCTTTGGCGGCTATGCGCTCACGTCCGGCGTGGCCGTGCTGCTGTCGGCCGTGCTGCCGCTGTCGCGCGCCGAAGCCGTGCTGACGGCCACCCTGAGCGCCTTCGTCGTGTACACCTGCGCCGTGATCTGGGTCTTTGCCGTGCAAGACCTGCGCCGCGCCTGGCTCGGCATGCTGCTGCCGGCGATTCTATGCGGCGGCATCGGCCTGCTGCTGTCGCGAGGTACCGCATGAACGCCGTCAAGGTCGACAAAGTGGTGAAAACGCCGCAGCAGGGCGGCTTGCGCCAGGCCATGGCCTGGCTGCATACGTGGAGCGGCCTGTGGATTTCCTGGTTGCTGTTCGCCATTTTCCTGACCGGCACCCTGGCCGTCTTCGACGATCCGATCGGCCACTGGATGACGCCCGAACACGCTTTGGCCGAGGCGGCGCACGCGAACGATCCGCCGCTGCCGAATGTCACGGACCGCGCGCAGCGCCTGGAACTGGCGCTCGACTTCATGGCGAAGGAACACCCGAAGGCGGACATGTGGGAAATCTGGCCCGTGCAGCGGCCCGGCCACGGCCTGTCCGCCTACTGGTTCCAGCCCGGCGGCGGCTATGGCTCGGCGGACCTCGATCCGCTGACGGGCGCCATCGTCGAACATGCGCGCGAGGCGACGGAACGCGAGACGATCGGCGGCCACCATTTCGTCGATTTCCACTACGAGCTGCACGCGGGACGCATCGGCGTGTGGATCGTCGCCATCACCACCATGATCATGCTGGTGGCGCTGGTGAGCGGCGTCATCACGCACAAGCGCATCTTCAAGGATTTCTTTACCTTCCGCCCGGCCAAGGGCCAGCGTTCGTGGCTCGACGCGCACAACGCGGTGGCCGTGCTGACCTTGCCGTTCCAGTTCATGATCGCCTACACGGGCCTGGCATTTTTCAGCGACGACTATGTACCGGCCCCCGTGGCGGCGCAATACGGCATGGACAATCCCAAGAAGGCCTTCCTGGCCGACTGGAACGATGTGGGCAAGCCCGTGAAGTCGGGCCAGCCGCTGGCCATTCCCGCGCTGGAACCGTTCGCGCTGCGCGCCGAACAGGCCATCGGCCAGGAAATCCGCGCCGTGGTGCTGGACAATCCGAACGACGCCTCCATGCGCGTGTGCATGTACGGCTGGAACGAGGATGCGGAACTGCTCGAACGCCTGAGCGCCAATACGGGCAGGGCCTGCTATGCGCTGGCGACGGGCGAGCAGGTCGCCGTGCGCCTGCCGGGAGAGTCGGACACGGGCGGCGCCGGCCTGACGCGCTCCGTCATGTCGAACCTGCACATGGTGGGTTTCGGCGGCACGCCCATGCGCTGGCTGTACTTCTTCTGCGGCCTGGCCGGCACGGCCATGATGGGCACGGGCGCCATCCTGTTCCTGGTCAAGCGGCGGCAGAAGTCGGGCGGCGAGTTCGGTGCCTATACGCAGCGCGTGTACCGCGTCATCGCCTGCCTGAACGTGGCGGCCATCGCCGGCCTGGCCATCGCCTGCGCGGGCTTCCTGTGGGCCAACCGCCTGATCCCCGTCGGCATCGAGCAGCGCGCCGGCTGGGAAGTGCGCGCCTTCTTTGGCGTGTGGTTTTTGATGCTGCTGCACGCCTGCCTGCGGGCGGAAAAGCGCGCGTGGATCGAGCAATTGGGCTTGCTGGCCGCCCTGTGCCTGCTGCTGCCCGTATTGAATGTGCTGAGCACGGGCGATAACCTGGCGGCGCAGCTCGCGCGCGGCGACTGGGAAAGCGCCGGCGTGGAACTGGGCAGCATGGCCTTCGGCCTGCTGGCCGCCTGGGGCGCGTGGAAAGTCCACAAGCGCAAGGAAAAGCCGCTAAAAAAAGCCGCCGCCAGGGAAGGCGCCGCGCCCACGGCCAGCCTGCACGTCACTGCGGAAGGACAGTCATGATCAACACCATTCTGTGCGCGCTGGGCCTGGCGTATGCGGGCATGGCCAGCCTTTCATTGGCGATGGACCGCCATCACGGCCAGGTCTGGGGGCGCGATGCGGCGCCGCACGTGCGGCGCGCGCTGCAACTGGCCGGTACCGTCCTGCTGGCGCTGGCCATCTGGCCCTGCGTGGCCGGCTGGAGCGCCAGCGTCGGCGTGGTCGCCTGGCTCGGATTCATCGGGGTGGGCGCGCTGCTGGTAGCCCTGCTGCTGCCGTACGCCCCCCGCTTGCTGTTGCGTAGTGCCCTGCTGGCAGCCGTCGCCGCGCTGGCAGGTCTTGTGATGTACCTGCGGTGATGTTCACCGCCATTTTCAAGGATGGACCGATGTATTTTTTACGCCTGGCGACACCGATTGATGTTTTGACTGTATTGAAAGTGGTTTCCTGATGGCGGCCCGTCTGCCTTCCCGCCGCGCCCGCATCCTCGGCGGCGCGGTCTTGCTGGCGCTGTTCGGCGCCGGCGCCCTGTGGGCCACGCGCGGCCCGGCCACCGTGTTCGACACGGCGCCCGTCAAGCGCGGCAACATCGAAGCGAGCGTCACGGCCATCGGCACCCTGCAGCCGCAAACCTATGTCGACGTGGGCGCGCAGGTGTCGGGCCAGATCACGCGCCTGCACGTGCAGCCGGGCAGCGCCGTGGAAAAAGGCCAGTTGCTGGCCGAGATCGACCCCAGCGTGCAGCAAGCCACGGTCGACGCGGGCCGCGCCGCCCTGGCGGGCTTGCGCGCGCAGCTGGCCGACCAGCAGGCGCAGCACCGCCTGGCGGGCCGGCAGCACGTGCGCCAGCAGCAGATGGCCAAGTTCGACTCGACGCCGCTGGCCGACCTGGAAACGGCCGAAGCCACGCTGGCCTCGGCCGGCGCCAAGATCGACCACCTGAAGGCGCAGATAGCCCAGACCCAGGCCAGCCTGAAGGCGGACGAGGCGCGCCTCGGCTACACGCGCATCTACGCGCCCATGGCCGGCAAGGTCGTGGGCCTGGACGCGAAAGAGGGACAAACCCTGAACGCCACCTACCAGACGCCGAACATCCTGCGCATCGCCGACCTGTCGGCCATGACGGTGTGGACGGAGGTGTCGGAGGCGGACGTGCGCCGCGTGCGCCCGGACATGCCCGTGTACTTCACCACCCTGGGCGGCGACCAGCGGCGCTGGAGCGGCAAGGTGCGGCAAGTGCTGCCGGCGCCGCCCGTGCCCGGCGGTGCCGCCGCCGGCACGGCCCTGGCGCCGTCGACCAGCAAGGTGATCTTGTATACAGTGCTGTTCGACGTGGATAACGCGGATGGCGAACTGATGCCGCAGATGACGGCGCAAGTGGTGTTCGTCACGGCGGCGGCGACCAATGTGCTGGCCGTGCCCTTGCCGGCCTTGACGCCATCGACGCAAGAAGGCGCCAAGCCGGGGCAGTTCACGGCCCGCGTGATGGATGCCGACGGTAATGTGGGGACGCGTGCCGTCACCGTGGGCGTGCGCAACCGCCTGAATGCGGAAGTGCTGCAAGGCTTGCGCGAAGGCGAACTGCTGGTGACGGGCGAGCAGCCGGCCGGCAGCGGCAGCAGCAGGTTCCAGCTGTGAACGCCATGAGCGAGGCCAGGTCGCTGGGGCAGCCGGAGCCGCCACCACCCCTGATTGAACTTGCCGGCATCCGCAAGCGCTACGGCGGCCATGACGGCGCGCCGGCCGTGGAAGTGCTGCGCGGCCTGACCTTGGCGATCGGCGCCGGCGAATTCGTCGCCATCGTCGGCGCGTCCGGTTCCGGCAAGTCGACCCTGATGCACTTGCTTGGGTGTCTGGACCGGCCCAGCGACGGCAGCTACCGCTTCGCCGGCCAGGACGTGGCCAGCCTGAATCCCGATGCACTGGCGTGGCTGCGGCGCGAAGCGTTCGGTTTCGTCTTCCAGGGCTATCACCTGATCGCCACCGAATCGGCGCGCGAGAACGTCGAAGTGCCGGCCCTGTACGCGGGCATGCCGGCCGCGGCCCGCCACGCCCGCTCGGCAGCGCTGCTCAAGCGCCTGGGCCTGGGCGAGCGGCTCGATCACCGGCCGAACCAGTTGTCGGGCGGGCAGCAGCAGAGGGTGTCCATCGCGCGCGCCCTGATGAATGGCGGGCGCATCATCCTCGCCGATGAGCCGACGGGGGCGTTAGACAGCAGCAGCGGCGCCGAAGTCATGGCCCTGCTGGGCGAACTGGCCGACGCGGGCCACACCATCATCCTCATTACGCACGATCGCAAGGTGGCGGCCCAGGCGCGCCGTGTGATCGAGATCAGCGACGGCGAAATCGTCGCCGACTCGGGCGCCGTCGCCATCCCCGCCACGGCGACGGCCCTGCCGCCGCTGGACATGTCGCGCGCCGCCCACGGTGCGCATGACGGGGGCGCGTCGCTGGGCACGGAATTGCTCGACGCGGCGCGCGCGGCCTGGCGCGTGCTGTGGATCAACCGCTTCCGCACGGGCCTGACCCTGCTCGGCATCGTCATCGGCGTCGCTTCCGTGATCGTCATGCTGGCCATCGGCCTGGGCACGCGCCAGCAGGTGATGGCGCAATTGGGCGCCTTCGGCTCGAATCTGCTGTACATGGCCTCGCGCGGCGAAAGTTCGCGCATCCCCGGGCGCAGCATCACCCTGGCCGACCTCGATGCGCTCAAGGACGTGCCGGGCATTTCCCACGTGCTGCCGAATGTCACGGGCAACAAGGTGATACGCCACGGCAACCTCGACGTGCAGACGTATGTGCGCGGCACGGGGCCGGCCCTGCCGCGGATCCAGACCTGGCCGGTGGCCAAGGGCGGCTTCTTCACGGAGGAAGACGAGCGCGAAATGGCCACCGTGGCCGTGCTGGGCGCGCACCTGGCGGAAAAGCTGATGCCCGACGTGGCCAACCCCGTGGGGCAGAGCATCCTGATCGGCAACGTGCCGTTCCAGGTGATCGGCGTGATGAGCGCGAAGGGCGCGCTGACGGGCGAGAAGGATGAGGACGACGTGCTGCTGCTGCCGTTTTCCACGGCCGGCATCCGCGTCTTCGGCCAGCGCGAGCCGACTTACACGGTGCTGGCGGTGGCCGACGTCAAGCGCGTGACCGA
This sequence comes from Janthinobacterium sp. JC611, assembly GCF_018682595.1. Lineage (NCBI taxonomy): Bacteria > Pseudomonadati > Pseudomonadota > Betaproteobacteria > Burkholderiales > Oxalobacteraceae > Janthinobacterium > Janthinobacterium sp. JC611. Next base: position 97,742 of record NZ_JAFLJN010000032.1, on the reverse strand, counting down.
GGTGGAGGCGGCGGTCGACGCCACCATGTTCGAGCGTCACCGCATCCGCGACTATGGCATCAGCAACGCGGCCGCGTCGATCGCTGCCGAAGCGAAGACGCAGGACAACATGACCATGATGCTCAGCCTGATCGCCGCCGTCTCGCTGGTGGTGGGCGGCATCGGCGTCATGAACGTGATGCTGATGACGGTGCGCGAACGCACGCGCGAAATCGGCATCCGCATGGCGACGGGCGCGCGCCGGCGCGACATCCTTCGCCAGTTCCTCACCGAAGCCGTGCTGGTGTCGGTGGTGGGCGGCGTGGCCGGCATCGTGGTCGGCGTGACGGTGGCCGGCTTGCTGCTGGCGTGGGACGTGCCGGTGATCTTTTCGCTCAGCGCCGTCGGCGGCGCGTTTGCCTGCGCCGTGGTGACGGGGCTGGTGTTTGGCTTCATGCCGGCGCGCAAGGCGTCGGGGCTCGATCCGGTGGTGGCGCTGGCTGGTCAGTAATGCTCATCGGCGGCCGGGCATCCGGTTTCCATGATTGCCTGCCTTTGCGTTGTAGCAACAGCGCCAAGGCAGGCGGTCCATAAAAAAGATTGCTCCCGGCTTAACACACGGTACTATCTCCTCATAATAAGAAGCCGTGTTTCGCATAGCTGTGCCCTGGCGGGCACACGTCAACCACCACAGGAGAACCCGATGCAGCAAAAATCAATCGTGAAGACCGGTATCGCCGCCGCCCTCGTGCTGGCGTTCGGCATGGGCGCCGTCCAGGCTCAGGCGCAGGAAGTTGTGCGCCTGGGTAACTTGAAATTCGCCCATTACGGCGCCGTGTCGTACATCAAGGAAATCGCGCCCAAGTGCGGCATCAAGGTCGAAGAGCATGTCTTCGCCAAGGGCCTCGACGTGATGCAGGCGATTATCGCGGGCGAGCTGGACGTGGGGGCGACGGCGTCCGAGGCGGCCATTTCCGGCCGCGCGGGCGGCGCGCCCATCTATGTGGTGGCCGGCTTTGCCAAGGGCGGCGCGCGCCTGGTGGCGGGCGCCGGGCAAAAGATTGCCAGCGTCAAGGAGCTCAAGGGCAAGCGCGTGGGCGTGACGCGCGGCGGCATCCAGGAAGTGCTGCTGCTGGCCGAGCTGGCGCAGGCGGGCCTGACGTATTCCGAAACCAAGGGCAAGGATGTGCAACTGGTGTTTCTGGCCTACGCCGACTTGAACCAGGCTCTGATGGGCAAGAATATCGACGCCATGATGCAGTCGGAACCGCAATCATCGCAGGCCATCAACAAGGGCTTCGGGAGCGAAGTCATCAAGCCGTACGACACGCCGATCGGCGAACCCGTGCGTACCATGGTGATGACGGAAAAGTTCTACAAGGAACGCCGTCCCGTGGCGGAGAAGTTCATGCGCTGCTTCGTCGAAGCGACGAAAACCTTTATCGACAACAAGGCGACGGCGGAAAAGTATGTGCGCGAAGTCGTGTTCCGCGGCCAGATCACGAAGGATGACTTCGACGACGCGATCAGCAATTCGCCGTATTCGTACGACATCACGCCCGAGCATATCCAGGTGACCACGGATGTGATGGTGAAAACGGGCGTGGGCCGCATGACGAAGCCGCCCGTAGCCAAGGACTGGGTCAAGACGGACTTGCTGGAGCAGGCGAAAAAGAGCCTGAACGTGAAGTAAATCAGGAAAGCATGAAAAAAACCTCCGCGCCGGTGCCGGTGCGGAGGTGGTGGCGGGGCGGCCTTAGCGGGCGTTGAAACCCATCCAGCCCTTCTCCGTCTGCCGGAAGCTCAAGGTGTAGATGCGGGTCAGCTCATCGCCTTTCTTGAGCTGGCGGCTGATGATGGCGCCGTAATTGTCTTGCACCAGCTGGTCCGACCATTGCAGCAGGTTCTCGAAGCGCTCGGCCGTCATCGCCGCCTGGCGCGCCAGCAGCGGCGCGGGAATCGCCTTCTTTTCCTGCTGCTGCGCCCAGAATTCGCGGAACACCTTGTTTTCGCCGCCCATGCCGCGCGCCATCAGGCCCAGGCCCATGGTCATGCCCACGGAGCCGTCCGTCTTCGCCTCCGCCTCGAGCTTGTCGGCCACGTCGGCCAGCAATTCCAGGTAGCCCACCTTGGCGCGCAGCACGGCCGAGCCCTTGATTTCATACTGTTCGTTCTCTTTCCAGCCGTTCAGCTTTTCCAGCTTCGCGATGTCGAAGTACTGCTTGTACAGGTCATAGCTTTGGATGGAGGTGCGGAAGTACTCTTCGTACGTGGATTGAGAAGGCGTATCTTTCATGCAGCCGCTTAAGACAGTGCAGGCGGCCAGCAGGAGAGAGGTCCAGCAGAATTTTCGAAAGGACATGGCGAGGGGCGGTGGCGTCAGGGTGGATGGCTGTTGCTCTGTGGACATAATTATAGGACTGGCTAATCAGGATGGCAACGTGCCTGCGGCGTGACGACCGTGCCTCGCAGGAAAGATTGCCGAAATCTTGAGGGTGCGCCACCCCGTCATGCCTCAGGCGCGATATCATGGCAGGCTTGCGGCATTCGATGGCGGCGTCGTGCCTGCCACCCGGTCTGTCGCCTGAATCTCGCTTGCCGGCTATGGTGTAAACTTAAACTATGCAGATCTATTTCTTTTTCATCGCCGCCCTGTTGTATGCGGCGTGCGCGGTGCTTCCCTCGTCCCGTGCCCGGCTCATTGCCGGCCTGACCGGCGTCGCCTGGCTGGCGCATGCCGCCACCCTGTGGTTCGACCTGATGGCGCCGGGCACCTTGCGCTTCGGCTTTTCCGCCATGCTGTCGGCCGCGCTGTGGGTCTCGGTGGGCGCCTACTGGATAGAGAACCGCAATTTCAGCCTGGACGGACTGCGCCGCATGGTCATGCCCAGCGCCGTCCTCGCCATCGGCCTGGCCTGGGCCTTTCCTGGCAGCCAGGTCAGCATGGAAGGCAAGTCGGCCGTGTTCGGCTGGCATATTGCCGTGGCCGTGCTCGCCTACAGCACCTTGACGATCGCCGCCTTTCACGCCGTGCTGATGGCGCTGCAGGAATCGCGCTTGCACACGCGTAGCGAAAGCCGCGGCTTCATCGGCACGGCGCTTGATCAGCTGCCAGCCCTGCTGACGATGGAAAAGCTGCTGTTCCGCATGATCGGCCTGGGTTTCATTTTGCTCAGCCTGACCGTGCTGTCGGGCATCGTGTTTTCCGAGCAATTATTTGGCAAGGCCCTCAACTGGGATCACAAGTCCGTGTTTACCATGCTGTCGTGGCTGCTGTTTGCCGCGCTGCTGGCAGGCCGCCGCTTTCGCGGCTGGCGCGGCAAGACGGCCCTGAGTTTTACCCTGGCCGGTTTCGCCACCTTGCTGCTGGCCTATGTCGGCAGCCGTTTTGTACTGGAAGTGGTTTTACACCGAGGATACGCATGACACGTGTTTTATTCTGGCTGGCGCTGGTTTTCCTGGTGCTGTTTGCTATCCGCAGCAAAATCCGTGGCATGCAGCAACGGGCCCGCGCGCAGCAGCAGCCGAATCCGTATGCGCCGCCGGCGCGGCCGCAGGAATTGCCGGATGCCGAGCTGATGCTGTGCTGCGCCCACTGCGGCGTGTACTACCCGGCCTCGGAAAACGTGCAGGCCAAGGGTCACGATTACTGCAGCCACGCGCACGCCACGCTGTAAGGACGGGCCCGCGCCGCGTTGCTCAGCCGTATCGTAACGTCCTGCGGCAGCCGTCCGGCGTAGCATCTGCAGCAGGCGGTTCGCCACCGCCCTTGCAGAAAGGCGCGTCCCATGTCCAGTCCCAGCCTCAGCCCGCATAGCGCCACCGGCGCCGGCATGCCGCCGGCGCCGCAACTGAGCGGCAACTCGCTGCCCATGCAGGCGCTGCGCGCGCAGATCGGCCGCATCGCCCGCTGCGGCGCGCCGGTGGCCATCCGCGGCGAATCGGGCACGGGCAAGGAACTGGCGGCGCGCGCCATCCATGCGCAGGGCGCGCGCGCCAGCTTCCCGTTTATCGCCGTCAACTGCGGCGCCATACCCGAAGCGCTGATGGAAGCGGAATTCTTCGGCTGCCGCCCGGGCGCCTATACGGGCGCGCTGCACGAGCGCCAGGGCCTGTTCCAGGCGGCCCACGGCGGCAGTTTGCTGCTCGACGAAGTCGATGATCTGCCGCTGGCCATGCAGGTGAAGCTGTTGCGCGTGCTGCAGGAGCGCCGCGTGCGCAAGCTGGGCGGCAGTACTGACGAAGCCATCGACGTGCGCATCCTGTGCGCCAGCCAGCATGGCCTGGCGCGCGGCGTGGCCGCCGGGACGTTTCGCCAGGACCTGTTTTACCGCCTCCATGTGATCGAGCTGGCGTTGCCGCCGCTGCGCGAGCGACGCGGCGATCTGCAGGTATTATGTGAGGTGATCCTCGCGCGCCTGTCGCCACGCCGGACCGTGAGCCTGGCGCCGCCGGTGCTGGCGGCCCTGGCCGCGTATGCGTTTCCCGGCAATGTGCGCGAACTGGAAAACGTGCTGGAGCGGGCGCTGGCCTTTGCCGACGGCGGCGTGATCGCGCTCGACGGGCTGGCCTTGCCGTCCACGGCGGGCGCCGTGCCCTTGCGGCCGGCGCCGGCGCTGCCGGCTTTGCCGCAGCGGCAATTGAGCCTGCCCGGCATGGCGGCGCATGGCGTGGCCGCCGTCGTGCCGCTGGACGCGTATTTGCGCCAGGCCGAGCGCGACATGATCATGCTGGCGCTGGTGCAGGCGCGCTACCACCGCGCGCGGGCCGCGCGGCAGCTGGGCCTGAGCGTGCGCCAGTTGCGTTACCGCATGCAGAAATTGACGATACAGGAAGCCTTGCCTGATGAGCACATGGACGATAGATGAAGACGGCTGGTGCGACGGCGCGCTGCGCTATGACTCGCCGTACTGCGATGCGCGCCCGGACGGTGCGCAAGTCGATTTGCTGGTGATCCATAACATCAGCTTGCCGGGCGGCCACTTCGGCGGGCCGCATGTGTCGGACTTGTTTACCGGCCGGGTAGATTATAATGCCGATCCTTCTTTCGCCGACCTGCGTGGCTTGCAGGTGTCGGCGCACTTTTTTGTGCGGCGCGATGGCGCGCTGGTGCAGTATGTTTCTACTGATCAACGTGCCTGGCATGCGGGCGCGTCCACTTTCGAAGGACGCCCGCAGTGCAATGGCTATTCCATCGGTATCGAAATGGAAGGCGCGGACGATGTGCCTTTCCAGCGGCGGCAATACCATGTGCTGGCGGCACTGACGGCGGCGCTGGTGGCGCGCCACGGGCTGTCGCAGGTGCGCGGCCACGAGCATATCGCACCGGGAAGGAAGACGGATCCGGGGCCGTTTTTTGACTGGCATTTTTATCAAGAATGCTGGCTGGAAACCCTGCGCGGACAGGCTGTGTTAGCGCTTACTTCGCGGGGATTGGGCTTTCCATCCATGCCCTGAAAAGTCAACCGAAATCGTATAAGAAAAGACAAAAAATTACGCTGACGGATGCCGGAAAACTATTGCATCCCCCTCCGATGGGCACTACAATTAGTGAAGAAGTTGGATGTAAAGACTATATGTAGTGCCATCACAGACGTTTTCAGAATTATTGTCAAAAGCTACCCGGATTGCTGATAAAGCACTGGAACTGGCGGTTCATCACCCTTGATCGTGTTTCGCGCCAGCCGGGCAGTGCGGTGTGGCGATCTGGATACTGAGCTGTTTTATGCATTATAAATTTACTATTTAGCAACAAATACCTGAAGAAACCCTGACCATCGGGCGTTCTATTCAACAACACACGCGGCAGCAAAACTGCAGGCTGACTTTAGCTGACAACGGGAGCTTCAATGCAATCACCACAAGATATTTCCATCCATCCAACGCCAGTATCGCCAGCGCCAGGCGCGGCCAACAGCGTGGCGAGCACGGGCGCGGCATTGGGCGACTATCGCATCATCCGCCGCAACGGCGCGGTGGTGGCATTTGAGCCTTCGAAGATCGCCATCGCCATGACCAAGGCGTTTTTGGCCGTTAACGGCGGTCAGGGCGCAGCCTCGGCACGCATCCGCGAACTGGTGGAACAATTGACCGACGGCGTGGTCGCCGCGCTGGTGCGCCGCCACCCGGGCGGCGGCACCTTCCATATTGAAGACGTGCAAGACCAGGTGGAACTGTCGCTGATGCGTTCGGGCGAGCACGACGTGGCGCGTGCCTACGTGCTGTACCGCGCCAAGCACATGGAAGAGCGCCGCCTGCAGAAGGAGGCGCAAGGCGCCTCCGCGCAAGTGACCGCACCGCAATTGAACGTGCTGGACAACGGCGTGCGCCGCCTGCTGGACATGCAGGAAGTGCGCGACCTGATCAACGCCGCCTGCGCCGGCCTGGAAAAGCACGTCGATGCCGACGCCATCCTGGCTGAAACGGTGAAAAACCTGTATGACGGCGTGCCCGTCGAAGAGCTGCACAAGTCGGCCATCCTGGCGGCGCGCGCGCTGATGGAAAAAGACCCGGCCTACAGCCAGGTCACGGCCCGCATCCTGCTGCATACGGTGCGCAAGGAAGTGTTCGGCAAGGAAGTGCCGCAAGCGGCCGCTGCCGCCGAATACCTGACGTATTTCCCGCAATACATTGCCAAGGGTATCGCCGCCGAGCTGCTGAACCCGGTACTCGCCAGCTTCGACCTGGAGCGCCTGGCGAAAGCCATCGTGGCCGACCGCGACTTGCAATTCGGCTACATCGGCCTGCAAACCCTGTACGACCGCTACTTCCTGCACATCCAGGACGTGCGCATCGAAATGCCGCAGGCGTTCTACATGCGCGTGGCCATGGGCCTGGCGCTGAACGAGGCGGACCGCGAAGCGCGCGCCATCGAGTTCTACAGCCTGCTGTCCTCGTTCGACTTCATGAGCTCGACCCCGACCCTGTTCAACTCGGGCACCCTGCGCTCGCAGCTGTCGTCGTGCTACCTGAGCACCGTCTCGGATGACCTGGAAGGCATCTACGACGCCATCAAGGACAATGCGCTGCTGGCCAAGTTCGCCGGCGGCCTGGGCAACGACTGGACGCCGGTGCGCGCCCTGGGCGCCCACATCAAGGGCACCAACGGCAAGTCGCAAGGCGTGGTGCCGTTCCTGAAAGTGGTGAACGACACGGCCGTGGCAGTCAACCAGGGCGGCAAGCGCAAGGGCGCCGTCTGCGCCTACCTGGAAACCTGGCACATGGATATCGAGGAATTCCTCGATCTGCGCAAGAACACGGGCGACGACCGCCGCCGCACGCACGACATGAACACGGCGAACTGGATTCCCGACATGTTCATGAAGCGCGTCATGGAAAAAGGCGAGTGGACCCTGTTCTCGCCGTCGGACACGCCAGACCTGCACGACAAGGTCGGCAAGGCCTTTGAACAGGCTTACCTGGGCTACGAAGCCAAGGCCGCCGCCGGCGAAATCCGCGTCTTCAAGAAAATCGCCGCGCTGGACCTGTGGCGCAAGATGCTGTCGATGCTGTTTGAAACGGGCCACCCATGGATCACGTTCAAGGATCCTTGCAACATCCGCAGCCCGCAGTCGCACGTCGGCGTCGTCCACAGCTCGAACCTGTGCACGGAAATCACCCTGAACACGGGCCCTGACGAAATCGCCGTCTGCAACCTCGGTTCCGTGAACCTGCCGGCGCACATGAAGGAAGGCAAGCTCGATCACGTCAAGCTGGCCAAGACCATCCGCACCGCCATGCGCATGCTCGACAACGTCATCGACATCAATTACTACGCCGTCGACAAGGCGCGCAATTCGAACATGCGCCACCGTCCGGTCGGCATGGGCGTGATGGGCTTCCAGGACTGCCTGCACATGATGCGCGTGCCGTTCGCCTCGGACGCCGCCGTGTCGTTCGCCGATACCTCGATGGAAGCCGTGTGCTACTACGCCTACCTGGCGTCGACGGAACTGGCCGAGGAGCGCGGCCGCTATGAATCGTATGCCGGTTCGCTGTGGGACCGTGGCATCCTGCCGCAAGACTCGGTGAAACTGCTGGCTGAGGAGCGCGGCGGCTACCTGGAAGTCGATTCCTCGTCGGCCATGGACTGGACCCCGGTGCGCGAACGCATCGCCAGGTTCGGCATGCGCAACTCGAATTGCGTGGCGATCGCCCCGACGGCGACGATTTCGAACATCATTGGCGTGTCGGCCTGTATCGAGCCGACGTTCCAGAACCTGTACGTGAAATCGAACCTGTCGGGCGAATTCACCGAGATCAACGGCTACCTGGTGCGCGACCTGAAGGCGCGCGACCTGTGGGATGAAGTCATGATCTCCGACCTGAAGTACTTCGACGGCTCGCTGGTGAAGATCGACCGCATCCCGCAAGACCTGCGCGACATCTACGCCACCGCCTTCGAAGTGTCGCCAAGCTGGCTGGTGGAAGCGGCTTCGCGTCGCCAGAAGTGGATCGACCAGGCCCAGTCGCTGAACATCTACATGGCTGGCGCATCGGGCAAGAAACTCGACGAGACCTACAAGCTGGCATGGCTGCGTGGCCTGAAAACCACCTACTACCTGCGTACCATCGCCGCCACCCACATGGAGAAATCGACCTCGCGTACCGGCGCCCTGAACGCCGTGGCAGTCGACGGCGGCATGTCGGCCAGCGCGCAGAGCGCCCAGGCGGCGGTCGTGGCGGCAGCGGCTGTCGCCGTGGCGCCGGTCGTGGCAGCGGCAGCGGACGACGCCGATGGCGAAGCCTGCTACCTGCGCCCGGGTGATGACGGTTTCGAGGAATGCGAAGCCTGCCAGTAAAAACCTGCTGCGCAGCAGGTTTTTAAAGAATTTAAAGTTGTCAGCCCAGAACTTCTGGGCTGATTCAATGTTGTCAATGTCCGCATTGTCCGATTCAACGGGCCTGTTGCGGATCGCCGGCTCGCCGGCATGGAAAGGAAGAAGAATATGTCGTTGTCTTGGGATGATGAAACCACGTCGGCAGCTGTGCCGCGTCCGGCGCAGCAAGCGCCGCTGGGTAATACCGATTTGAACCTGCCGGCCGGCGCCGAGCCGTCCGAAGCGAACGCCGAGCAAGTGGCGCGCCGCGTGAATGCCGACGACAAGCGCATCATCAACGGCAAGACGGACGTCAACCAGCTGGTGCCGTTCAAGTACAAGTGGGCATGGGACAAATACCTGGCCGGCTGCGCCAACCACTGGATGCCGCAGGAAGTGAACATGCAGCGCGATATCGAGCTGTGGAAAAACCCGAACGGCCTGACGGACGACGAGCGCCGCCTGGTCAAGCGCAACCTGGGCTTCTTCGTGACGGCCGACTCGCTGGCCGCCAACAACATCGTGCTGGGCACCTACCGCCACATCACGGCGCCCGAGTGCCGCCAGTACCTGCTGCGCCAGGCGTTCGAGGAAGCGATCCACACGCACGCCTACCAGTACATCGTCGAATCGCTGGGCCTGGACGAAGGCGAGATCTTCAACGCCTACAACGAAGTCAAGTCGATCCGCGACAAGGATGAATTCCTGATCCCGTTCATCAACACCCTGACCGACCCGGCGTTCGTCACCGGCACGGTGGAAAACGACCAGAAGCTGCTCAAGTCCCTGATCGTGTTTGCCTGCCTGATGGAAGGCCTGTTCTTCTACGTCGGCTTCACGCAGATCCTGGCGCTGGGCCGCCAGAACAAGATGATGGGTGCTGCCGAGCAGTATCAGTACATCCTGCGCGACGAATCGATGCATTGCAACTTCGGCATCGACTTGATCAACACGATCAAGATGGAAAACCCGCAGCTGTGGACGGCCGCCTTCCGCGAAGAGATCAAGGACCTGTTCATGAAGGCCGTGGAACTGGAATACGCGTACGCGGAAGACACCATGCCGCGCGGCGTGCTGGGTCTGAACGCGCCGATGTTCAAGGGCTACCTGCGCTTCATCGCCAACCGCCGCGCGCAGCAGATCGGCATCGAACCGCTGTTCGCCCAGGAAGAAAACCCGTTCCCGTGGATGAGCGAGATGATCGACATGAAGAAGGAACGCAACTTCTTCGAGACGCGCGTGACGGAATACCAGACCGGCGGCGCGCTGAACTGGGAATAAGCCAGCCGATGGCGTCACAAGTCATCATGTAACAAAGGCCTCGCGGATGCGGGGCCTTTTGCTATGTGGAAAGCTTATTGCACCGGGCTCACACGGTCGGGATGGTGCCGCCATCGATCACATACTCGGCGCCGTGGATCGACGCGGCGCGGTCCGAGGCCAGAAAGGCGACCAGTTCGGCCACTTCTTCCGGCTTGCCGGGGCGGCCGATGGGAATGCCGCCCAGCGTCTGCATCAGCTTCTGGCGCGCGTCGTCGTCGCTGATGCCGGCGTGGCCGGCCCAGCGCCGTATCATCGCCTGGGCCGCCGTGGTTTCGATGAAGCCCGGCGAGACGGTATTGATGCGGACGCCCTGCGGACCGAATTCCTTCGACAGTCCCTTGCTGTAGTTGCTCAGCGCAGCCTTGGCGGCCGCATACGCCAGCGTCGAATCGTACAGCGGCAGGCTGCGCTGGATCGACGAGATGTGGATGATCACGCCGTATCGGCGGGCCACCATCGCCGGCAGCAGGGCGCGGTCGAGGCGCACGGCGGCAAGCAGGTTGCCATTGAGCGCGTCTTCCCAGGCGTCGTCGTCCAGGGCCAGCGCGCCGCCCCCGGCGGCCGTCGAGCCGCCCACGTTATTGATCAGGATATCGACCCCGCCCAGGCTGGCCAGCGCCTCCCGGATCACCGTGTCGGTTCCCGCGCGGGTGCGCAGGTCGGCCGCGATGAAATGCACGCCAGCCGGCAAGCTGCTGGCGGCGGCGCGCGCCGTGGTCGCCACGCGGGCGCCGCGTTCGAGCATCAGTTGCAGCGTCGCCGCGCCCATGCCCTTCGTGCCGCCCGTGATCAGCACGCGCTTGTCCTTGAAATCGGCATTCATGCGCTGATCTCCAGGGTCTCGATGCGGTTGCCGGCGAGAGTGAAGGCAAAGCGCAGCGCCAGCGGGCTGCCGGGAAACCTGCCGCTGACGCTGCCGATGACCAGACAGCGCGTGCCCTGCATGTCGGCCGAGATGGGGCTGACGCTGGCGCCGTACTGCTTGCTGCCAGCTTCTTTCCAGGCCTTGATGGCTGCGTGGCCAACGTGCGTATGGCCGTCGTCATGCACGACGCCATCGGCTGAGAAGCACTGCGCCACGGCGTCGCCATCGTGATGGTTTTCGGCGCTAAAGTAGTCGCCGACGATTGCCGGCATGAGGAGAGACATGGTGCGTCCTTTCAGGGAGAGATAGGGAGCGACCATCATATGGCGTTCAATTGCAGAGAAATAGTACGGTCAGGGTGATAGGCTTTAAACTTCAGGTTCATTATTGGCGCATGATCCCATATGAAAAATAACTCTCTCGATGGCATCCGTACCTTTCTCGCGGTGGCCGAGCGCAAAAGTTTCAGCGCGGCGGCACTGCAGCTCGGCGTGACGGTGACGGCTGTCAGCAAGGCGATCAAGGTGATGGAACGGCAGCATGGCGTGCTGCTTTTCAAGCGCAATACGCGCAATGTCGCCTTCACCGAGGCCGGCGCGGGCTTATACGCCAGCCTGGCCGGCGCTACCCGGCAGATCGATGACGCTTTCGCCGCGCTGACCATGTTTCGCGACCGGCCCGCCGGCCATCTGCGGCTGACGGTGCCGCGCGCGCTGGGCGCGCTGGTCATGCGCGCTTTGATACCGCGTTTTCGCAACAGCTATCCTGACGTGACCATCGACCTGTCGCTCGACGATGGCGCGGTCGATCTGCTGGCGCACGGTTACGACGCCGGCATCCGCCTGGGACAGTCCGTGGAGCCGGAGATGGTGGCGGTGCGCCTGACGGGAGAGCTGCGCTGGTCCGTGGTTGGCGCGCCCGTCTACTTCGAGCGCAGAGGGCGGCCGCTGATCCCGGAAGAGCTGACGCGCCACGACGCCTTGGCCTACCGCTTTCATACTTCCGGCGCCGTGCACCGCTGGCGCTTCGTGCGCGATGGCGAAGAATTGCTGGTGGAAACCGGCGCACCCCTGGTCGTCAACGATACCACGCTGATCGCCGATTTCGCCCGCGCAGGTCTGGGTCTGGCGTATCTGCCGGACGTGGAAATCGAAGCTGATCTGGCAAGCGGCAGCTTGCTGCGGGTGCTGGAAAACGACGTGCCGCCGACGAGCGGATTGTTCCTGTATTTTCCTGCGCGTACCCAGAGCCAGCCAAAACTGCGCGCCTTCATCGATACGGCGCTGGCGCTCTCCCGGCCGGCGTCTTCCGCCGACACGCGCTAGCCTCGCCGGTTTTTTTCGGCCTGCCGCCATCGTCATGCGGACGGCTTGCGGCATCGCTTGCCGCGCTTTTGCGCGCCGTTTTTTGATGCCGCGCAGCGGCGCGGCGGCACAGAAAAGTGCGGCCATTTTTTGATGGCGCGAATGCGTGCGAGGCGGGGAGTAAATATCGTTTCCGGACACGCTGGCGGCGGCATTTGGCATGCGATTGTGCGATAGCACGCGTAACGTGCAAAAAAGCGGGCGAAAACGTGTCGTGCCGGTTGCGCATTGACAAGGTTTTCGTGTACTTTATGAGATTGCAAATGCGAGCGTTAGAATGCGGGGTTTTTTAACCAGCGCGGTAGCGAAAAAACCTCGCAAAACAGGGATACAGATTTACACGGATATGCACAAAACCACACCGTTTTCGTCTGCCGCCGTGCCCGAATTTTTTCAGGCATGGCGGTTTTTTATTTGACGCATGGGTGTTGTGGCGAGCGCGATGCGAGGAGCGAAAAAACGCACGGCATCGAAAACGAATGACCGAATTCAGACTTTGCCACCAGCTGCGAGATAAAGCAGGGTGGCACCGACGATGGCTGAAGTGCTGCAAACGTGAGGAGTTGCAGCAGTTCAGCTGGTGCCGAATTCATTAGCGCAAACGACCGTTTGTGCCGATGAATAATTCGCCTGGCCTATCCCTGTGGTGGGTCGGACGGGTTTAAATCTTGTAGCTTAAATTTCTCATCTCAGATGAAGGAGAGACAAATGGCAACAGCCGCTAAGAAATCAGAAGTAAAGAAACCAGCCGCCAAGGCTGCTCCTGCCGCGAAGAAGCCGGCAGCCGCAGCCAAGACGGTTGCCGCTAAACCCGCTGCCAAAGCCGCAGCGAAACCAGCCGCCAAACCAGCCGCCAAAGCCGCAGCCAAGCCTGCGGCAAAAGCGGCTGCCAAGCCAGTAGCGAAAGCCGCAGCGAAACCTGCGGTCAAGGCAGCAGCCAAACCGGCCGCCAAGGCGGCAGCCAAGCCGGCAGCGAAAGCCGCAGCGAAACCTGCAGCCAAGCCTGTCGCGAAAAAAGCCGCAGCCAAACCGGCTGCCAAGGCGGCAGCCAAGCCAGCAGCAAAAGCCGCAGCCAAACCGGCCGCCAAGGCAGCAGCCAAGCCAGCAGTGAAAAAAGCCGCAGCGAAACCTGCAGCCAAGGCGGCAGCGAAACCAGCCGCCAAAGCGGCAGCCAAGCCAGCAGCGAAAAAAGTCGTCGCCAAGGCAGCAGCGAAGCCAGCAGCAAAAGCGGCAGCAAAACCTGCCGCCAAGGCAGCAGCCAAGCCAGCAGTGAAAAAAGCCGCAGCGAAACCTGCAGCCAAGGCAGCAGCGAAACCGGCCGCCAAAGCGGCAGCCAAGCCAGCAGCGAAAAAAGTCGTCGCCAAGGCAGCAGCGAAGCCAGCAGCCAAAGCGGCAGCCAAGCCAGCGGCCAAAGCAGCAGCCAAGCCAGCAGTGAAAAAAGCCGCAGCGAAACCTGCAGCCAAGGCAGCAGCGAAGCCAGCAGCCAAAGCGGCAGCCAAGCCAGCAGCCAAGGTAGCAGCGAAGCCGGCAGCCAAAGCGGCAGCCAAGCCAGCAGCCAAGCCAGCGGCCAAAGTCGCAGCGAAACCAGCAGCCAAGCCGGCGGCGAAAGCAGCAGCGAAACCTGCAGCCAAGCCAGCAGCGAAGCCAGCGGCCAAGGTAGCAGCGAAGCCGGCAGCCAAAGCGGCAGCGAAACCTGCCGCCAAGCCAGCCGCGGCGCCAGTCGTGGCAGCCGCACCAGCAGCAGCGCCGGCAGCAGCTCCAGCGGCACCAGCCGCCGTGGCCGCCAAGCCAGCCGCCAAGAAGGCCGCGCCTAAAAAGGCCGCGCCGAAGAAGGCAGCTCCTGTCGCCAAGCCATCGGCACCTATCGCACCTGTAGCAAAAACCGTGTTGGCGCCGGCTGCAGCCTGGCCATTCCCAACCAGCACCCGCCCATCGTAATTTCTACGATACGGGTGCCTGGATGAGGCAACACGCCGCTGTGTGACTCAATCACACAGCGGTTTTTTTTTGGAGAATTAGTCGTGCTGATCGTTATCCTTACATTGATCGTTGATACCATCGCCACCTTGCTGGGCGGCGTGTTGCTGCTGCGCTTCTGGATGCAGGCGGTGCGCGTGCGGCCGCCCTCGTCGGTGGCGCAATTCACGTTTCAATTGTCCGACTGGCTGGTGCGCCCCCTGCGCCGCGTGGTGCCGGGCGTGGGCGGGTATGACTGGGCCAGCCTGATCGGCGCCTTCCTGATCGTGCTGCTGGCCAGCTCGGTGCTGTTTATTTCCGGTTATCCCGTCGAGGTGGTGCTGCTCAAGTCGCTGCAACGCTTCCTGCAATGGATACTCTACGGTTTCATGGCCTTGCTGATCATCGAAGCCATCTTCAGCTGGGTCAACCCGCATGCGCCGCTGGCGCCGTTCGTACGGGCCCTGAACGAGCCGCTGCTGCGTCCGATCCGCAAGGTGGTGCCGCTGGTCGGCAGCCTGGACTTGTCGCTGCTGGTGGCGCTGATCCTGCTGCAGATCGCGCAGGTGCTGGTGGGGATGATTATTGTGGTGAGGTAAAACGAGAAGGTCGGCTTGGCGCCTGGGCGCAAGCCGACCGGACTACCTATTAATAGCGGTAGCCGAACGCCGCTTCGAACTGCTCGGCGATGCTCTCCGGCGTAAACACGTGGTTTTGCGCGCCCTGGGTGGCGATCTTGATGGCGCCCAGCAGGCTGGCCAGGCGGCCGCTGGTTTCCCAGCCCAGGTCGTTGGTGATGCCGAACAACAAGCCGGCACGGTAGGCGTCGCCACAACCGGTCGGGTCCAGCACTTCCTTGGCGGTCACGACTGGAATGTCGATGCGCTTGCCGTCCGTATAGATTTCCGAACCCTTTTCGCCACGCGTGACGATCAGCGCTTCCAGGCGGCTGGCGATGTCCGGCAGGGTCAAGCCCGTGCGCTCCATCAACATTTCCATTTCATAGTCGTTGGCCGACACATACGTGGCCTTGTTGATGAAGTCGATCAACTGTTCGCCATTAAAACGTGGCAACTGCTGGCCCGGGTCGAACATGAAGGGGATGCCCAGCTCGGCCAGGTCGGCGGCGTGCTTGAGCATGCCCTGGTCGCCGTCCGGCGAAATGATGGCGACCTTGGCCGGGCCCGCATTGGCGATCGGGTTTTCATGCGCAAACGACATGGCGCCCGGGTGGAAGGCATTGATCTGGTTATTGTCCGCATCGGCCGTGACGAAGCACTGCGCGTTGTAGCTGTCGGCCTTGATCAGGATGTTGGCGGTGGAAATGCCCAGCTTTTGCAGGCGCTCCAGGTAGGCGGCGCTATCTTGCCCCATGACGCCGACGATGCGCGGATCGCCGCCCAGCATTTTCAGGCTGTAGGCGATGTTGCCCGAGCAGCCGCCGAACTCCGTGCGCATGGTGGGCACGAGGAAGGAGACATTCACCTTGTGCAACTGGTCGGCAAGCAGGGATTCGCCGAAGCGGCCGGGGAATTGCATGATGGTGTCGGTGGCAAGCGAGCCGCAGATCAGCGATGTTTTTGTCATGATAGTGTCTGTTAGGGGTAAAAGATGGCGATATGGTAGCCAGACGCCGTGAGCTGGTCTAATGCGAAGTACAGTTTGATGGTTTGTTCCGAGCGCGGCGCAAAGCCCTGGCTCACGTCGATCGTGGCCGGCAGGTAGTCGCGCGGCGCGATCACGCGGCGCAGCACCGGCTTGTCGTTGGCGTCGTTGAGGGTCAGTTCGATGCTGGGCCAGGCTTGCACGCTGCGGCTCTGGTTGCGCAGCAGCGAGACGTAGGAGAAAGTTTGCTCCTTCAAGGTCTGCAACTCGCCTTGCTCGATGGCCAGCGCCTCGATCTGCGCCGGCAAGTCGACCTTGCAGCCGCTGAGCTTGCACAGCGCGACCAGGGTAGGCTTCCACTGCGGAAATTGCGCCGCCAGCGGATTGCGGAAGGTGGTCATCACTTGCAGGAATAACAAAAACAGCAGCACCACCGAACCGGCGGCCATGGCCACGCGCAAGGCCTTGCCGCTCTGTTCGCGGCGCCGGCCCAAGGTCACAAAGGCCGGCTCGTCGTCGGCCGGCGGCAGGACGGGCTCCTCCTGCTCCTCGGCCAGATCCGCTGCGATGATGGCGGCGGGCAGTGGCGTGAAGGAATGGTCGGCCAGGGTCGGTTCCCGGCGCGCAAAGCTGGCTGCGGCAGGTGCAGCCGGCAAGAGCTTGTCCAGGCTGACTTTTTCGGAGGCAGGCGATGCCGGCGCGGCGCCGGTTTCCAGGTTCGGTTCGCGGCGGCTGTCGCGCAGATACGTGGCGAAGGCGGGCGCGTCATCGACCTGGCGGCGCTTGAAGGGCGCCATCGGCTGGGGCAACGGTGGTTCGGGCGCCTCTGGCGCAATGGCCGCAGGCGCTTCGATCGGTGTGTCGGCCGGCGCCTCGGCCGGCAGGCTGACGTCGAGGTCCAGTTCGATGTGTTCGCCATCGTCTGCATCGTCCTTGAGCTGCGCCGTTTCCGGCAAGATGCCGAACGGGTCGAACGAGGTGTCGAAATCGAGGGAATAGATGGGTTCGTCGTCCGTGGCGGACGGCAGGATGTTGTCGGCCGGGTAACTGCTCGACAGCGGCGTGGCGGCGCCGGGAGCGGAGCTTAAAAACGGCGATGCCGCGGCCGGATCGACCAGCGCGGCATTGCCGTCAAACACTTCCCTGCACGTGCCACAGCGCACGATGCCCCCACGTAACTTCAACTGGTCAGCAGCGACCCGAAATATCGTGTTGCAATGGGGGCATTTGGTGGCGAGGGCCATTGCTGTGCTTATGCACCTTCCGCGCGGGGCGCAGGCGCTTGCGTGCTGCCCAGGCGGCCATGCAGGGCCACCCAGCCGTCTTGCTCGGCCCACACACCCAACTGGATGAACGGCGCATAGGCGGCGGCCACTTCTTCCGCCTGGCGCGCCAGCACGCCGGACAGGATCAGGGCGCCGCCGTCGGCAACGCGGCTAGAGAGCATCGGCGCCATCAGCTTCAATGGGCTCGACAGGATGTTGGCGACGACGATGTCAAACTTGGCCGTGGCGTGTGCCGAGGTGGCAAACGTGTCTGGCAAGAAATATTCGATCTCGCATTGGTTGCGTTCGGCATTGTCGCGCGCCGATTCGATCGCCTGCGGGTCGATGTCGACGCCGGCCACGGCGTGCGCACCGAGTTTCTTGGCCACCATGGCCAGGATGCCGGAACCGCAACCGTAGTCGAGCACGGTCTTGCCGGGAGCAGGGTTCGCTTCCAGCCATTCCATGCACAGGCGCGTGGTCGGATGGCTGCCCGTGCCGAAGGCCAGGCCCGGGTCCAGTTCCAGGATCAGGCCGTCCGGGTCCGGTGCCTCGTGCCAGCTGGGTACGACCCAGATATTCTTGCCGATGTGAATCGGCGCGAATTGCGACTGCGTCAAACGCACCCAGTCCTGCTCTTCCACGGGGCGCATGGCAAAGGCGGGTACTTCCGTCATGCCGACGGCCTGGGCGGCGGCGGCCACGATGGCGGCCTGGTCGGCGTCGACGTCGGTCAGCGCCACCACGCGGCTGCGTTCCCACGCCGCTTCCTTCGGTTCCATGCCGGGTTCGCCAAACAGCGGTTGCTCGGCATCCGTGCCTTCATCGGCGTCTTCCACCGAGACCGACAGGGCGCCCGCTTCCATCAACGCGTCGGACATGGCCTCGGCGTTGTCACGGGCGATTTCGATGACGATTTCCGTCCAGCTCATGCGCCCGCCTTGATTTCGGATTTCTTGGCGATGCTGGGGCTGCCGCCATTCAGGTTCTTGCCCAGGTCCGGCATGTCGGCCAGCTTCTGTTCCAGATAGTGAATGTTGGTGCCGCCTTCGATGAAGCGCGCGTCGATCATCAGTTCGCGGTGCAGGGCGATATTCGTGTTGATGCCTTCGACCACCATTTCGGACAGGGCGATCTGCATGCGGCGGATCGCTTGCTCGCGCGTGGCGCCGTAAGCGATCACTTTGCCGATCATCGAGTCGTAGTGGGGCGGCACGTAGTAGCCGGCGTAGGCGTGCGAGTCGACGCGGATGCCTGGACCGCCCGGCGCATGCCACGACACGATCTTGCCGGGCGACGGCGTGAACTTGAACGGATCTTCCGCGTTGATGCGGCACTCGACGGCGTGGCCCGACAGCATGACGTCGCGCTGGCGGTAGCGCAGTTTCTCGCCGGCGGCGATGCGGATCTGTTCTTGCACGATGTCGATGCCGGTGATCATCTCGGTGACCGGATGTTCCACTTGCACGCGGGTATTCATTTCAATGAAATAGAACTCGCCGTTTTCGTACAGGAATTCAAACGTGCCGGCGCCGCGGTAGCCGATCTTGCGGCACGCTTCGGCGCAACGGTCGCCAATTTTCTCGATGAGCTTGCGCGGGATGCCCGGCGCCGGTGCTTCTTCGATCACCTTCTGGTGGCGGCGCTGCATGGAGCAGTCGCGCTCGCCCAGCCAGACGGCGTTCTTGTGTTCGTCGGCGAGGATCTGGATTTCCACGTGGCGCGGATTTTCCAGGTACTTCTCCATATACACTTCAGGGTTGCCGAAGGCCGTGCCGGCTTCCGTCTTGGTCATCGCCACGGCGTTGATCAGGGCCGCTTCCGTGTGCACCACGCGCATGCCGCGTCCGCCACCGCCACCGGCGGCCTTGATGATGACCGGGTAGCCGATCTTGCGGGCAATTTGCACGATCGCTTTCGGATCGTCCGGCAAGGCGCCTTCCGAGCCGGGCACGCACGGTACGCCAGCCTTGATCATGGTTTGCTTGGCCGACACTTTGTCGCCCATCAAGCGGATCGATTCGGAACGGGGGCCGATGAAGACGAAGCCGGATTTCTCGACGCGTTCGGCAAAGTCGGCATTTTCCGACAGGAAGCCATAGCCTGGGTGAATCGCTTGCGCATCCGTCACTTCCGCGGCGCTGATGATGGCGGGCATGTTCAGGTAGCTCAGTGCGGACTGTGCCGGGCCGATACAAACGGATTCGTCGGCCAGCTTGACGTATTTCGCGTCCTTGTCGGCTTCGGAGTGGACTACAACCGTTTTAATGCCCATTTCGCGGCAGGCGCGCTGAATACGGAGGGCAATTTCACCACGGTTGGCAATCAGGATTTTTTCAAACATGGTAGGTTCGCGTATGTCTGTGAGAGCCGGCGAGCCGGCGAAACAACAAGTGTGAGGGGCTAAAACTGCAAACGGCCGTTGCCGGCCGTGTGGACTGGGTTTTAGCCGATCACAAACAAGGGTTGACCGAATTCGACCGGTTGGCCGTTTTCGACCAGGATCTGGGTCACGACACCGGCTTTGTCGGAGTCGATTTCATTCAGGAGCTTCATCGCTTCGATGATGCACAGGGTATCACCTTCCTTGACGGTCGAGCCCACTTCAACATAGGCGGCGCTGCCAGGAGCGGAGGAGCGGTAGAAGGTGCCGACCATCGGCGACTTGACCACATAGCCCGTTGGCTCGGCGGCGACCACGACGGCGGCGGCAGCTGGTGTCGGTGCGGCGGCTGGCGCGGCTGGCTGGTATTGGGCTGGCATGCCTTGCGGCTGCATCATGACCATCTGGTTTTGCGGCATGGCCGACGATTTGACGATGCGAACCTTGCTTTCGCCTTCGGTAACTTCCAGCTCTGCGATATCCGATTCGGCGACCAGGTCGATCAAGGTCTTGAGTTTTCGTAGATCCATGTAAAACCCCTAGGAATGTAGTTTGTTTTATGAGTGATGCGGTGATGTCCAGAACCTATCGCCGCGCTAAATGCGTGCAGATCGCGTAGATTAACGTTTTTTAAGCGCAAAGTCGATGGCAAACCGATATCCATCGATACCCAGCCCGCAGATCGTCCCCTGCGCGATCGCGCTGAGAAATGAGTGATGTCGAAACGTTTCGCGTTGATAAATATTCGAGATATGGACTTCCACGAACGGGATGGCGACCCCGGCCAGCGCATCGCGCAAGGCGACGCTGGTATGGGTCAGGCCGCCCGGATTGATGACGATGGCATCGATCCCTTCCGCTCGCGCGGCATGGATGCGGTCGATCAGCGCGCCTTCGTGGTTGCTTTGAAAGCAAACCAGGTCGGCGCCGGCCGCCATGGCTTGCGCCATTGCTGCCTGCTCGATATCGGCCAAGGTGCTGGCGCCGTAGACCTCAGGCTCGCGCGTTCCCAGCAAATTCAGGTTGGGACCGTTGAGCAGAAGGAGGTTTTTTGCCATGTATGGAAGACCGTTTTAGCGAAAGTTCCGCATTTTGCCGCCAAAGATACGCATTGGCAAGAGAAAAAAGCACGCTCCGAATTTACAATTTATCCAGATCGGCGCGCAACTGATCAAATTTCAAGCGGCCCAGATAGGTCTTTTTGACTTCGCCATCGGCGCCGATCAGCACCGTAAAGGGCAAACCGCCCGTGGCATTGCCAAAATGACGCGACAGGTCGGTGCCGCTCATGCCGGACACATACACGGGATAGGCGATCTTGAACTTGCTGGCAAAGGTGGCAATATTGCTGGCCGAATCGATGCCGATGCCGATCACCTGCAGGTTTTTCGCCGCATAATGGCCTTGTACTTCGGATAACTCCGGCATTTCTTCCACGCAAGGCGGGCACCACGGCGCCCAGAAATTCACCAGCACATTCTTGCCTTTCCATTGCGACAAGGCTTGCGTGGTGCCCGCCGCGTCCGGCAAGGACAGCGCATACAGCTCGTTGACGGGCCCCGTCGCGCCCGGCGCGATGGTCGTCGTCAGCGGTCCCGCTGCTTTCGCTTTTTCCTTGCTCAAACCGACGTAGGCGCCCATGCCGCCAAACATCAGCGCCACGATGGCGCAGGCGATCCAATTCTTTTTTGTCATAACTTTATCTATATCAATGTTAGTCGGCAGCCGGCACGCCATCGGCGAGGCTGGCGGCGAGCAGGCTGCGCAGCCCGGCGATGTCGGTGCGCAGCACCTTGCCGTCCGCCTTGGTTTTCAGCGCGCCGCGCATATCGTCGAGCTCATACATGGCCGCGTGCACGCCTTCGTTTTTCCACAAAAAACTGGCCGTCTCGACCGCATCATAACGCGCTCCCTTGAAATGCGGGCTTTCCGACATGTCGAGCACGACATTTTTATTCAGCAGGAAGAGGTGGATATCCTTGGCGCTCTCGGCAAACAGCTGCAAATAGATCTCGTCATGGGGACCGGCCGTGCCATTGAGTACGGGGCCGCTGAGCAGAGGATGAAATTGTTGCAACGCTTCCATCACCTGCAGCGCGATCGTGCGCAGCTGGAACAGCCGCGCCGGCTGGCTGTCGGCCAGGAACAGGGCATTGTATTGCCGCACCTGCTCCTCGATCATGTCGTTGTCGGGCAGTATATTCGGCCGGTTCGGCGCGTCGCCCAGGACTTGCCGCGCCGCCTTGCGCTTGGCGCTGCCATAGTCGGCGCCATCCTGCGCCACGAGGCGCGCGGCAGCGGCGGCGATTTCCAGGCGCAACTGCGCGCTATCGTCAAATGCATCGTTCGTCATGAGCGAGATGATACTCCGAAGCGGAAAAAGTCATGGCGTCAGGTAAAATCCTGCACTTGCACTTTTTTATCTCACCGTCTTACTTACTAACCGAGCACCTTTCGCACTGATCACATGCATATTCATATTCTCGGCATTTGCGGTACCTTCATGGGCGGCCTGGCTGTCCTGGCCAAGGAAGCCGGCCATAAAGTCACTGGTTGCGATGCCAACGTGTATCCGCCGATGAGCACCCAGCTGGAATCGCAGGGAATCGAACTGATCCAGGGCTTTGATCCGGAACAAACCAAGCTGAACCCGGATTTGTATGTGATTGGCAATGTGGTCTCGCGCGGCAACCCGCTGGTGGAAGAAATCCTCAACCGCAGCCTGCCCTACGTGTCCGGCCCGCAGTGGATCGGCGAACACATCTTGCGTAATCGGTGGGTGCTGGCCGTGGCCGGCACGCATGGCAAGACGACCACCTCGGCCATGCTGGCCTGGATACTCGAAGACGCGGGCTACGCGCCGGGCTTCCTGATCGGCGGCGTGCCGATGAACTTTGGCATTTCCGCGCGCCTGTCCGGCAAGATCGACGGCAAGAGCGCCGAGTCGGACTTCTTCGTCATCGAAGCCGATGAATACGACACGGCTTTCTTCGACAAGCGCAGCAAGTTCGTGCATTACCACGCGAAGACGGCGATCATGAATAACCTGGAATATGATCACGCCGACATCTTCCCCGATCTGCACGCGATCGAGACGCAATTCCACCATCTGGTACGCACGGTGCCCGGCATCGGCCGCCTCGTTTTCAACGGCGATGAAGCATCGCTGCAGCGCGTGCTGGCGCGCGGTTGCTGGAGTGAAAAGGAAAGTTTTGGTCAGGATGCCAACTGGCAACTGCAAGAGCAGGCCGATGGCAGCTTCGACGTATATTTCAATGGCCAGCAGGAAGGCCATGTGGCGTGGAACCTGACTGGCAAGCACAACCGCAGCAATGCGCTGGCGGCCATCGCCGCCGCGCGCCACGTGGGCGTGCCCATTGCCCAGGCGTGCGCCGCGCTGGCCACCTTCGAGAGCGTCAAGCGCCGCATGGAAGTGCGCGGCGTGGTCAACCACATTACCGTGTACGACGATTTCGCGCATCACCCGACGGCCATTGCCACCACCGTGGGCGGCTTGCGGCAAAAAATCGGTGCCAGCGCCCGCATCCTGGCCGTGCTGGAACCGCGTTCGAACACCATGAAGCTGGGCGCCATGAAAGATGCGCTGCCTGGCAGCCTCAAGGATGCCGACCTGGTCTTCGGTTTCGGCAGCCAGCAAGCGCTGGGCTGGAGCCTGGGCGACGCGCTGGCGCCGCTGGGCAAGATTGCCAGCGCCTACGAAGACATCGACGCGCTGGTGGCGGCCGTGGCGGCAAGCGCCCGTCCCGGCGACCAGATCGTGGTCATGAGCAATGGCGGCTTTGGCGGCGTGCACCAGAAATTGCTGGAGGCGCTGGGCCGATGATTCTGTACCTGCATGGATTCCGCTCGTCGCCCCTGTCGATGAAGTCGCGCCTGCTGGCCGCGCAGATGCAGGCGCTGGGCCGCGAGGCGGAGTGGCTGTGCCCGCAATTGCCGGCCTCGCCCAAGCTGGCCATCGCACTGGCGCTGTCGCTGGTGAACGACGTGGCGCCGGCCGGCCTGACCATCATCGGCTCGTCCTTGGGCGGCTATTACGCCACCTGGCTGGCCGAACGGCTCGGTTGCCGCGCCGTGCTGCTCAATCCCGCGATCGTGCCCTTGATCGACCTGGAACAGCATGTGGGCGTGACGACCGAGTTCCATTCGGACAAGCCATTCGAGTTCAAGCGCGAATACATAGCCGAGCTGCGCACGTTTGCCGTAGAGAAAATTACGCAGCCGCAACGTTATTTCCTGATTGCCGCCACCGGCGATGAAGTGCTCGACTACCGCGACATGGTGGCGCATTATCAGGGGGCGCGGCAACTGGTCATCGATGGCAGCGACCATGGCATCAGCGAATTTGCCGATTACGTGGCGCACGTGCTGGCCTTTTGCGGCATCGATGCGGACGCTGCCCGGTGAGGCCGGGTTCGCTGCGCCAGGCGCGATGGCATGCGCACGTGAACGCCGTCAATGCGCCGCCGGCCTTGCGCCACTGGCTGACGGGCGGCGGTTCGCTGACGGCCAAGCTGAAAGCGCATAGCAGCGCATTTCGCGTGCAATGTTTGCATCAGGAAACGGCGCGCTGTTTGACGGACGAGGCGGCCATCATCGGTTTGCACCGCGCGGGCCGGGTGTGGGAACGCGAAGTGCTGTTGCGTTGTGATAACAAACCGGCCGTGTTTGGCCATACCGCCGTGCCCATGCAGGCGACGGCCACGGACTGGCCCCTGTTTTCCGCGCTGGGCGAGCGTTCGCTGGGCACGACCCTGTTTGGCGACCGCATGGTGCGGCGTGGCACCCTTGAATTTGCCCGTCTGCGCGCCGGGCACCCGCTGGTGCAGCGGGCGCAGGCGGCGCTGGCCCTGGAAGGGGCGCGCGCCAGCGACAAGGCCTTGTTTTTTGCCCGCCGCTGCCTGTATCAGCGTCACCAGGGATTGCTGCTGGTAACAGAAGTATTTTTGCCGGCGGTGCTGGAGTTGACGTCCGTCACTCGCACCGTTGCAACCGACACATTAATAAACAAAGCATAACAATGAATCTATTTTTTGAAGAATCCGGCGATTTCAAGGTCGGCACGGTCCTGTCGCAAGCGGGTGAAGCGTATCAGGTCGAAATGGCCAGCGGCAAGCGCACCAAGGTCAAGATCAAGGACGTGCTGCTGCAGTATGAAAAGCCGGCCCCGGCCGAGCTGCTCGAGCATGCCAAGGTTGTTGCTGCCGAGATCGATCTCGATTTCCTGTGGGAAGTGGCGGGCGAAGACGAGTTCGGCTTTGCCGAGCTGGGCGCCGAGTATTTCGGCCACGCACCGTTGCCGCCGGAAGCGGCCGGCCTGATCCTGGCTCTGCATTCGGCGCCCGTGTATTTCTACAAGAAAGGCCGTGGCCGCTACAAGGCGGCGCCGGAAGCGTCGCTGAAGGCGGCCCTGGCCGGCATCGAAAAGAAAAAGCAGCAGGCGCTGGTGCAGGCCGCTTACGTGGAAGAGCTGAAACAGAACCGCTTGCCCGCCCCGATGCAGCCCATGGTGCTGCAACTGCTGTTCAAGCCGGACAAGAACACCATCGAATACAAGGCGCTGGAAGCGGCGTGCACGGAATTGCACACGACGCCGCCGCGTTTGATGCTGGCCGTCGGCGGTATTGCTTCGCCGAAAGACCTGCACCTGTCGAAATTCCTCTTTGAAAACTTCCCGAAAGGCGCCGGCTTCCCCAACGTGCCGGTGCCATCCGTGACGGCCAAGCTGCCGCTGGCCGACGTGGCCGCCTTCTCGATCGACGACGTGACCACCACCGAGATCGACGACGCCTTCTCCGTGCAGCCGCTGCCGGACGGCACCGTGAAAGTAGGTATTCACATTGCCGCGCCGGGCCTGGGCATCCGCCCGGAAGACGTGATCGACAAGATGGCGCGCCAGCGCATGTCGACCGTCTACATGCCGGGCGACAAGATCACCATGCTGCCGGACGAAATCGTGAATGCTTTCACGCTCGCGGAAGGCACGACGTGCCCGGCCCTGTCGCTGTACGCGACCCTGGACCCGAAAGCCGACTGGGCCGTGGTCAGCACGCAGACGCGCGCCGAACTGGTGCCGATCGCCAGCAACTTGCGGCATAACCAGCTCGACGACGTGGTCAACGAGGAAACCCTGGCCAGCGGCGAAGGCGAGTATCCGCACAAGGCGGACTTTGCCGTGCTGTGGCAATGGGCGCAGCAGCTGGAACAGGGTCGCATGAAGAAGCGCGAAGCGTTCGGCCTGAAGCCGGAACAGAATAACCGCGTCGATTTCAATTTCTATGTGGAAAATGACATCGTCACCGTGGCGCGCCGCAAGCGTGGCGCGCCGCTGGACAAGATCGTCGCCGAACTGATGATTTTTGCCAACAGCACGTGGGGCAAGATGCTGCACGACCATGGCGTGCCGGGCATCTACCGCAGCCAGGGCGGCGGCAGCGGCAATAGCTGGGCGGCAAAGATGCAGGTGCGCATGGTCACCCATGCGGCGCCGCACCAGGGCCTGGGCGTGGATCAATACGCGTGGAGCACGTCGCCCCTGCGCCGCTACACGGATCTGGTGAACCAGTGGCAAATCATCGCTTGCGCCGAGCATGGCGTGACGGCGCCGCTGGTGGCGCCGTTCAAGCCGCGCGACGCGAACCTGTTCGCCATCGTCTCGGCCTTCGACGCCGCGTATGCCGCGTATGGCGATTTCCAGTCGAACATGGAACGCTACTGGTGCTTGCGCTGGCTGCACCAGGAAAACGCGCGCCAGGTCGATGCCGTCGTGCTGAAAGATGAAATCCTGCGCCTGGTCGACATTCCGCTGGTCATCAAGCTGCCGGGCATGCCGTCCGTGGCGCGCGGTGCGCAGGTCAAGCTGGATCTCTTGCGCTGGGATGAGGTCGACCTGAGCATCGAAGCGCGCCTGCTGGAAATCGCCGCCGTGCCGGAGGCAGCGGCCGACGATGCCGAGCTGGACTACGAAGAAGACGCGGGCGAAGTAGGCGCGGCGGAAGCATCGCCGGAAGCGGCCAACCAGGTCGGCGACGCCGAGGCGGAAGTGGCGGAACTGGCCAGCGAAGACGTGGTCAGCGAACCCGAAGTCAAGTAAGGCGCCAGCAAGGCCGCAGGGCGGCGCCGAAAACTGTTGCCGGCGCCGCCCTTTGACGTAGAATTCAGCCATCTTGTATGGTGTGCTTGTAGCGAACTGGGTTGCGCGTGAAGTCTTTCCGAGAGAATCGTTTCCTGATGATAGCCGTGGCGGTATCGCTGCTGGCGCACGGCGCCTTGCTGGCGACGCATTTTGTCGCCCCGGCACCGCAGCGGGCCATCGCCACCGATCCCGGCCTGGAAGTGATCCTGGTCAACGCCAAGCATGCGAACAAGCCGCTGAAGGCCGATGCCCTGGCGCAAGCCAACCTCGACGGCGGTGGACAGGCCGACAAGGGCCGCGCCAAGTCGCCCTTGCCGGACATGCGCAAGGTGGAGGAGGGCGACAGCGTCAAGGCCAGCGCCCGGCGCATTGCCGAGCTGGAGCAGAAGCAGCAGGAATTGCTGACCCAGGCGGCCAGGCCGACGCCCTACAGCGCCGCGCCCGTCACGGAAAAGGACAAGCCCAATCCGCTCGCGTCCGGTTCGGACTTGATGGAAAGCAGCAAGGCCATCGCGCGCATGGCGGCCGAGATCAGCCAGACCGTGGAAGACCAGAATAAACGTCCGCGCAAGACTTTCATTACGCCCAGCACGCAGGAGGTCGGCTATGCCATGTATTACAAGACCCTGCAAAAGCGCATCGAGGAAATCGGCACCCTGAATTTCCCGCAAAAGAATGGCCGCAAGATGTATGGCGAACTGGTTGTCTACATCCCCATCTTCCAGGACGGCACGATTTACCAGAAGGAAGGCGGCGTGCGCGTCGAGAAAAGCTCGGGCAACCCCGCGCTGGACGCGGCGGCCCTGGCCATCGTGCGCCGCGCGGCGCCCTTCGGCCGTTTCCCACCGAACATGTTATCGAGTGACAAGGATGACCTGTGGGTCGTCATCACCCGCTTCAAATTTACGCGCGAAGAAAAAATGGAAGCTAACCTGACTGGCGGCAGCAATTGAACAAGAGTGAAATGAATCCAGATCAATATTGCGTCTTCGGCAATCCCATCGCCCACAGCAAGTCCCCCCTGATCCACGCCGCGTTTGCCTTGCAGACGGGCGAGCCCATCGTGTATGAGCGCCGGCTGGCGCCGCTGGACGGCTTTGCCCTGGCGGCCCGCACGTTTGCCGCCGAGGGCGGCAAGGGCGCGAACGTGACGGTGCCCTTCAAACTGGATGCGTGCGCGCTGGCCACCGTCCTGACGCCGCGGGCCAGGGCCGCCGGCGCCGTCAATACCCTGCGTTTCGATGGCGACACTATTCTTGGCGACAATACCGATGGCGCGGGCCTGGTGGCCGACATCGTGCGCAACGCGGGCGTGGCCATCGCCGGCAAGCGCATCCTGCTGCTGGGCGCGGGCGGCGCGGCGCGCGGCGTCGTGCTGCCCTTGCTGGAACAGGGGCCGCAGGAAATCTTCATTGCCAACCGCACCGTGGCCACGGCCGAGGCGCTGGTGGCGCAGTTTGCCGACGCGCTGGCGCACCCCGGTCAGCTGCGCGCCGGCGGCTACACGCAGCCCGGCGGCGTCTTCGATATCGTCATCAATGCCACCTCGGCCAGCCTGGCGGGCGACTTGCCGCCCGTGCCGCCGGGTATCTTCGGCAGCCACACGCTGGCGCTGGACATGATGTACGGCGCCCGGCCCACCGTCTTCATGGACTTTGCCGCGCAACATGGCGCGCAGGTGCGCGACGGCCTGGGCATGCTGGTGGAGCAGGCGGCCGAAGCATTTGAGGTGTGGCGCGGCGTGCGGCCGCAAACGCAGGACTTGCTGGCGCAATTGCGCGGTGCCCTGTGAGCGCCGGCAAGAAGGGCGCGCGCAAGGGCGGCAGCGGCGGCCGCTACGGCTGGATCAAGTGGCTGTTCATCGTGCCCGTGCTGGCCTTTATCGTCGTGCAATTGTATTTCTTCCTGCAAATCTGGTGGTGGGTCGACCATAATCCGTCCAGCACGGCGTTCATGCGCGAACAATTGTCCGTCTTGCAGGACAAGAATCCCAACGCCACGATCCAGCAGACGTGGGTGCCGTACAACCGCATCTCGAACAATCTGAAACGGGCCATCATCGCTTCGGAAGACGCGAATTTCTCCGAACATGAAGGCGTGGACTGGGAAGCCTTGCAAAAGGCATATGAAAAAAACAGCAAGAAGCAAAAGGTCGTGGCGGGCGGCTCCACCATCACGCAGCAGCTGGCGAAGAATCTGTTCCTGTCCGGTTCGCGCAGTTACGTGCGCAAGGGCCAGGAGCTGATCATCACGTACATGCTGGAAAGCCTGATGGAAAAGCAGCGTATTTTCGAGATTTACCTGAACGTGGTGGAATTTGGCACGGGCATCTTCGGCGCCGAGGCGGCCGCGCGCCACTATTATCATGTCAGCGCGGCGTCCCTGAGCGCGGCGCAGGCGGCGAAACTGGCCGTGATGCTGCCGAATCCCCGCTTTTACGACCGTCACCGCGATACGGGCTACCTGAACCGGCGCACCAGTGTCATCCTGCGCCGCATGGGGGCGGCGGAATTGCCTTGATGGCGGCCGGCTTTCTTGGCATAAAATAAAAGCTGCCTGATTGGCACTATTGCGGCGCAGCATCTTAATCGGCTCCGTTGGTGCAACGCCGCACTTTTTCCGTGAAAAAGCGGTGCCGGGGGTGGTCGTGAAAAGGCCTTTGCGGGTACACTTGCGCTGTTTTCATTTTTGGCGCCAGCGCCAGCACATCACGATAACCCAACATCCGGCTGAGAGCGCGCATGATCAATGTCTTTGTATTACAGAATGGCCGGCTCAACCAGGTGCCGATCGACAGCCGCGCAGACCTCGAAAATGCCGAACCGGTGTGGGTCGACCTGACCGACCCCACCGATGATGAACGGGCCTGGGTCAAGGCCATCTACAACGTCACCCTGCCGGGCGAAGACGAAGTCAAGGATATTGAAGCATCGGCTCGCTATTACGAAGCGGAAAACGGCGACTTGCACTTGCGCACGGACTTCTTGCGCGAAGAGGACGACGGCCCCTCGCGCGTCATCACCGTGGCCTTCATCCTGGCCCGCAAGATTTTGTTTTCCATGCATACGGACGACTTGCCCGTGTTCCGCCTGGTGCGCATGCGCGCCCGTTCGCGGCCCGGCTCGATCGCCGACTACATGGACGTGCTGCTCGACCTGTACGCCACCGATGCCGAATATTCGGCCGACGTGCTCGAAGGTATCTACCAGAACCTGGAAGAAGTCAGCACGCGCGTGCTGCAAAAGGAATTTACCGATGCGCACGCGGCCGAAGCGCTGAACGCGATTGCCCACGAGGAAGATTTGAATGGCCGTATCCGCCGCAACATGATGGATACGCGCCGCGCCGTCAGCTTTCTGATGCGCGGCCGGCTGCTCAATTCCGAGCAGTTCGAGGAAGCGCGGCAGATTTTGCGCGACATCGAATCGCTCGATGGCCACACGTCTTTCCTGTTCGATAAGATCAACTTCCTGATGGATGCCACCGTCGGCTTCATCAACATCAACCAGAACAAGATCATCAAGATCTTCTCGGTGGCCAGCGTGGCCTTCCTGCCGCCCACCCTGATCGCCAGCGTGTACGGCATGAACTTCAAGCTGATGCCGGAACTGGAATGGTCGTTCGGCTATCCGTGGGCCTGGGGCCTGATGGTCACCAGCGCCATCGCGCCCTTCCTGTACTTCCGCCACCGCGGCTGGCTGAAATAAACCATCTCGCCGCATCGCCGGGACGCTTCCGCGTCCCGCTTTCCAGGCGAGCGCAGCAATTTCAAAAATCGGCGATAATCACTGGTATTGCGTGGTATTGAATTGGTATTTACGCGTCAACGCTAGCCTGGCGCCCGATTCTTCCCCCGCAGTCTGCTGTTTGCAGAAAAGTATCGTCATTCGGACGTTTTCTGCGTGGTAGCGTCCGCCTGTTCCATCTATGCTCGTTGCGATGCCAGCCTTGGCCGGCTGGCCGCCGCATTTCCCGTCACCGTTGCCTTCTGGAGAGTCCATGCCTGATACCGTCGCCCCCCCACTGCGCTTTACCCATTTGATCAGCGATTGCGATGGCGTGCTGATCGACAGCGAAGCCGTGGCCCTGCAAGCGCTGCTGGAACTGCTGGCGCCGCGCCTGCCGAACCTGCCCGAAGGCGTCACCCTGCAAGGTTTGATCGAGCCGCGCCTGGGCCAGCGCCTGGTGCCGCTGATGCAGGATATCTACAAGGAACTGGGCTTGCCGCAATTGCCGGCCGACGAGATCATGTCCATCGGCAACGCCGTCGATGCGGCCTGCGACGCGCAATTGCGCGCCGTGCCCGGCGTGGCGCAGGCGCTGGCCGCCATTCCCCTGCCCAAGGCCGTGGCCTCGAACAGCGTCAGCGCGCGCGTGCTGTCGGCGCTCGAGCGGACTAGCATGGCGCCGCTGTTCGACAGCCGCGTCTTCACGCCGGACCTGGTCGGCCATGCCAAGCCGCATCCGGGCGTCTACCTGGCGGCGGCGGCCGCGTTTGACGTGCCGCCGGGCCAGTGCCTGGTGCTGGAAGACAGCGTCACGGGCGTGACGGCCGCCGTGGCGGCGGGCATGACGGTATTGGGATTCATCGGCGGCGGGCATATCGCCGCCGGCCAGGAAGACAGGTTGAAAGCGGCCGGCGCGCACGTCGTGTTCAGCGACATGGCCAGCCTGCCGGCGCTGGTGGCCGCGGTGATGGACACCGCGGCGGTGTAACTTTACGCGAGCTTGGCAAACACCTTGCGCGCGGCGGCGATGGTGGCGTCGATGACGGCATCGCCGTGCTGCGCCGAGACGAAGCCCGCCTCGAAGGCGGCGGGCGCGAAATACACGCCTTCGTCCAGCATGGCGTGGAAGAAGGCGTTGAACTTGCTGCGGTCGCCCGCCATCATTTCCGCATAGCTGGTCGGTGGCGTTGCGCTGAAATAGATGCCGAACATGCCGCCGATGGAATCGGCGCAGAAGACCACGCCGGCCTCCTGTGCGGCGGCGCTCAGGCCTTCGGCCAGGCGCTTGGCCGTGGCGCCCAGCTGCGCGTAGAAGCCGGGCTGCTGGATCAGTTTCAAGGTGGCCATGCCTGCCGCCACGGCGACCGGGTTGCCCGACAACGTACCGGCCTGGTAGACGGCGCCCAGCGGCGCCATGTGGTGCATCAGCGCCGCGCTGCCGCCGAAGGCCGCCACCGGCATGCCGCCGCCGATCACCTTGCCCAGCGCCGTGAGGTCGGGCTGGATGCCGTACAGCGCCTGCGCGCCGCCCAGGGCCACGCGCAAGCCGCACATGACTTCATCGAAAATGAGCAGGGCGCCGTGCTGCGTGCACAGTTCGCGCATCGCCTGCAGGAATGCCGGCGTGGCTTTCACCAGGTTCATGTTGCCGGCCACGGGTTCGACGATGACGCAGGCGATTTCCGCGCCGAAGCTGTCGAAGGCGTCCTTCAGCTGTTCCACGTTGTTATAGTCGAGCACCAGGGTGTGCTTGACGAAATCTTCCGGCACGCCGGCCGACGTCGGGTTGCCGAAGGTGAGCAGGCCGCTGCCCGCTTTCACCAGCAGCGAATCGGCGTGGCCGTGGTAGCAGCCCTCGAACTTGACGATCTTGTCGCGTCCCGTGGCGCCGCGCGCCAGGCGCAGGGCGCTCATGGTCGCTTCCGTGCCCGACGAGACCAGGCGCACCTGCTCGATCGACGGCACCAGGCGCGTGATTTCCTCGGCCATCAGCACTTCGCCTTCGGTCGGCGCGCCGAACGACAGGCCCAGCGCGGCCGCATCCTGTACCGCCTTGACCACTTCCGGGTGCGCGTGGCCGACGATGGCCGGGCCCCACGAGCCGATGTAGTCGATATAGCGCTTGCCGTCCGCGTCCCAGAAGTAGGGGCCTTCGGCGCGCGTGATGAAACGCGGCGTGCCGCCCACGGAGCGGAAGGCGCGCACGGGTGAATTGACGCCGCCTGGCGTGGTTTTTTGTGCGCGGGCAAACAGGATGTCGTTCTGTGAAGTCGTCGTCATGATAATCGTGCCTTGAAAGTGGATCGTTGTCTGTGTCGTCTGGTCGGTGTCTATTGGGCGCCGCGCTGGCGCTGTTGCCGGAACAGCCGGTTCGGCACCAGCTTGCCCATGCCGTGGCGCTGCGCGTGGGACAGCGCGCCGGCCGTGAATTCCTGCGCCGCCACCACCACCTGCGGCACATCGTCTTCCTTTTCAGCCAGGGCCAGCAGGGCGGTGGCCGCCGCCGACAGGGTGCTGCCGGCGCCGTTGAAGATGCCGGGCAGGTGCTGCCATTCGTCGTGGCGCACCACGCCGTCCTCGCCGAACAGGGTATTGGCGCGCAGCTTGCCTTCGGCCGTGCCGGACTTGCTGGCGTCGGCCGGCATGCCGGTGACGAGCACGTACTCGCAGCCCAGCGCCACCAGGTAATCGACGTCGTTCTGCAGCGTGTCGTCCGGATCGGCGTCGCGCCAGGTTTCGGCCAGGCGCTCCAGTTCCACCGGCGAGAGCACCAGCAGGGTCGTTTGCGGGATCAAGAGCTGGCGCACGGCCGTGAGGATGTCTTCGTCGTCCATGCCCTGTTCCGGCAGCGCCGAAATGAAGGGATCGAGGATCAGCGGCACCTCGGGATAGTCGGAGACGATTTCGGCGATGGCCGTGACGTTTTCCACGCTGCCCAGCGCGCCGATCTTGATGGCGGCGACGGACATGTCTTCCAGCAGCACGCGCGCCTGGTCGGAAACCCAGTCCGGGTCGACCGCCTGCAGGTCTTCCACGCGCGCCGTATCGCTGATCAAGAGGCCCGTGGTGACGGACAGGCCATGGCAGCCGAAGGCTGAAAAGGTGGCCAGGTCGGCCTGGATGCCGATCGCGCCGACCGGATCGGACACGCCGAAGCTTAATATGAGGGGAGAAGTTTGGTTTTGCACGGCGGGTAGATTAAGATACCTAATTCAGCATTTTACTTGATTGAAGGGTGGCAGAACGTGAGTAGCAACGAAACAACGCAGCAATTCCAAACGTGGATGTGTCTTATTTGCGGCTGGGTTTATGATGAAGCGGCCGGTCTGCCCGACGAAGACATCGCTCCGGGCACGCGTTGGGCCGATGTTCCGATGAACTGGACCTGTCCTGAATGCGGTGCGCGCAAGGATGATTTCGAGATGGTGGCGATTTAATCAATCAAGGTGCATGGGATGGCGCCGCACGCAGGTATCGCGGCTGCCTGTGCTATGGTATGAAAGATTGTCGAATAATTACATGACGCGTCCCTTTTTGCCCGAGGCACCGTCCGATGCCGAGCGCGCCAGCGCCACCATACTCGTCATCGACGACAGCGCGACGATACGCAGCGCGGCCGCGAAGATCCTGGGCGAGGCCGGTTATCGCGTGGTGGTGGCGGAAAACGGCTTCGAGGCCCTGGCCAAGATCGCCGACTGCCAGCCGGCGCTGATCGTGTGCGATATCGTGATGCCGCGCCTGGACGGCTACCGCACCTGTGCGCTGATCAAGGCCAGCGCGGCGTATCACACCACGCCGGTGCTGATGCTGTCGTCGAAGGAAGGCTTGTTCGACCGCGCGCGCGGCGCCATGGCTGGCGCCAGCGCCTGCCTGGCCAAGCCGCTGGCGCGCGAGGCGCTGCTGGCGG
Source organism: Janthinobacterium sp. JC611 (assembly GCF_018682595.1). Taxonomy (NCBI): domain Bacteria; kingdom Pseudomonadati; phylum Pseudomonadota; class Betaproteobacteria; order Burkholderiales; family Oxalobacteraceae; genus Janthinobacterium; species Janthinobacterium sp. JC611. Next base: position 63,395 of record NZ_JAFLJN010000032.1, on the reverse strand, counting down.
CCGTGCGCTTGCACCTGGCCGGGCATTTTGAATAAGTAGTTTTATTGATTGACAACGCAGCAAGGAAGCAGATGGCCATACACACAATTCTGATCGTCGATGACTCGCCGACAGAACGCTACTACCTGAGCGAGATGCTGGTGCGTGCCGGTTATGCCGTCCTCACGGCGCAGGACGGCGCCGACGCGCTGGCGCAACTCAAGCAGGCCAGGCCCGACCTGATCCTGATGGACGTGGTGATGCCCGGTGCGAATGGCTTCCAGATCACGCGCGCCATCGCGCGCGATCCCGAGCTGCAGGACGTGCCGGTGATTATCTGCTCCAGCAAGAGCCAGGAAACGGATCGCATCTGGGGCTTGCGCCAGGGGGCGCGCGATTACCTGGTCAAGCCGGTGGTGGAAGCCGAGCTGCTGGCCAAGATCGCCGCGATTTCCTGAACATGCCGACGATGCCAGGTCCCGGCGTGCCCACCGCGGCTTACCCGTCCGCCGCCATGCCATCCTTCGAGACGGGCGCGCGGCAGGGGCGCTTGCGCCAGTATCAGCTGCAATTGATCGAGCGGATACAGGCCGCGCGCAGCGGCGCGCTGGCGGCGCGCAAGGAGCTGGGCGTGATGCTCGGTGGCCGGCCGTGCCTGCTCGACCTGACGCAGCTCGGCGAAATCGTCATTGCCGCCGGCGTGCAGATCCAGGGCGTGCCGCTGGCGCAGGACTGGTACCTGGGCCTGGCGGCCATGCGCGGACGCCTGACGGCGGTCGTCGACCTGGCCCGCTACATGGGCGAAGCGGCTTGCGTACCGGGCCATCACAGCCGCATCATCACCTTTTCTCCGCGCCTCGGCCTCAATTGCGCCTTGCTGGTCGAACGCGTGCTGGGCTTGCGCCAGTTGCGCGCGATGCAGCCCGTGCGGGATGCGGCGCAGGGCGGGTTCCCAGCGTGGGCGGCGCAGGCGCTGCGCGACGGTGAAGGGCAGCAGTGGCTGCGCCTGGACCTGGCGCAGCTGGCGCAAGCGGAGCGCTTCCTCGACGCCGGCTTTGGCGGCCTGCCTGACCACAAGGATATTTGCTGATGGGCGCCAATTCTCCGATCCTGGCGGCCGGCATGCCCGAAGCGCAGCACGCTCCAGACGCGCCGGCATCGGCGGCCGACCTGCCGCTGCGCCTGCGCGACGCGCTGGGACGGCGCAAGTCGCTGGCCAGCGCGCCGGCCGGGGACTGGAAGCTGCCGCTGATCGGCCATTTGCCGCTGCAAAAACAATTGAGCATCCTGTCGACGGTGATGGCCCTGAGCCTGGCCGCCAGCCTGCTGTTCGTCGGCCTCAATACGCGCAGCGGCAATATCGCCTCGGCGCAGACGCAACTGGCCAGCGACGCGCTGATGCATTCGCAGCGCATCGGCAAGGCCGCGCCGAACGCCGTGCAAGGCAATCCGGAAGCCTTCCGCCAGCTCGAGGAAAGCCGCAATGAACTGAACCAGGATTTCCGCCTGATGCTGCGCGGCGGGACGTATCACGGGCGCGATATCGGCGAGTCGCGCTCCGCCTTGCTGGCGGCGGTGGCTGACGCGCGCAAGAAGTGGGCCAGCAGCGACCGCGCGGCCAGCACCATCCTGCGCCTGAAACCGGAGCTGGGCGAATTCGACAAGACCTTGCAGCAATTGAATGCGCTGTCGCCGGCGCTGCTGGCGCAGGCCGAGGAAGTCGCGGCCCTGAAGGTGCAGCGCGGCGGCACTGCGCGCGACCTGGCCGTCATCGGCCGCCTGATGATGCTGAGCCAGCGCATGAGCCGCAGCGCCAGCGAGTTCCTCTCGTCGGGCAGCATCAGCTCGGAAACGGCGTTTTCGCTGGGGCGCGACACGACGTATTTCCGCACGGCCGTCGAAGGCTTGCTCAATGGCAGCGTGTCGCTGCAATTGGCGCCCACGCGCGACGCCGAACTGCGCGACCGGCTCGTCGCGCTGAAGGCCAGTTTCGACACGTACCAGAAGCTGGTCTCGTCGATACTCGACCGGCTCGACAAATTCAGTTCGGCGAAAAGCGCCGAACAGCTGATCTTCAACGAAAATGAAGACCTGCGCCAGCGTTTGACCCTGCTGCAGCAGATGTACCACGTGAACCAGGAAAGCCTGGGCGTCGCCTTCTGGATGATGGTCGGCGGCGTGCTGCTGACCCTGATCGCGGCGGCCGGCATCGGCAGGGTGCTGCTGCAGGACTCCGTCAACCGCACGCGCGACGCCGAGCGGCGGCGCCAGGAAGCGGAAATCCTGCGCCTGCTGTCGCAGGAACAGGAGGAGCAGGCCAAGGCCAAGAATGAACAGAACCAGGCGGCCATCCTGCGCCTGATGAACGAATTGCAGAAGGTCGCCGACGGCGACCTGACGGTACAGGCCACCGTGTCCGAGGACATCACGGGCGCCATCGCCGATTCCGTCAACTACACGGTCGAGGAATTGCGCGGCCTGGTGGGCAGGGTGACGGCGACGGCCGAACAGGTCAACCGCGCCTCGACGCAGGCGCAAAGCATCTCGAGCAAGCTGCTGATCGCATCGCAGCAGCAGTCGCGCGAAATCCAGGGCGTCAGCGCCACCGTGGTCAAGATGGCCAATGCGATTACCGACGTGTCGAAGTCGGCCAGCGTCTCGGCCGACGTGGCGCGCCAGTCGGTGGCGGCGGCGCAGCAGGGTTCGACGGCGGTGGAAAACGCCATCAAGGGCATGCATGAAATCCGCGAGCAGATCCAGGATACCTCCAAGCGCATCAAGCGCCTGGGCGAATCGTCGCAGGAAATCGGCGAAATCACCGAGCTCATTTCCGACATCACCGAGCAGACCAATGTGCTGGCGCTGAACGCCGCCATCCAGGCCGCTTCGGCCGGCGAGGCGGGGCGCGGCTTCTCGGTCGTCGCCGAGGAAGTGCAGCGCCTGGCCGAACGTTCGGCCGCCGCCGCCAAGCAGATCGGCGCGCTGGTGCGCACCATCCAGGCCGATACCCAGGATGCGACGCGGGCGATGGAAACCTCCACGCAGGGCGTGGTCGAAGGCGCGCGCCTGTCGGACGCGGCCGGCGCCGCCTTGAGCGACATCAGCCAGGTGTCGAAACACCTGGCCGAACTGATCCAGGGCATCTCGTTCGCCACCGGCACGCAGGCCGGTTCGGCCAGCGGCGTGGCCTTGAATATCCAGCATATCCTGAGCGTCACGGAACAGACCCAGGATGGCACGCAGCAAACGGCGCAATCGATCCATAAACTGTCGATGCTGGCGCAGGAACTGAAAAATTCGGTGTCGCGCTTCCGCGTCGCCGCCTGAACGCCGCGCCAGTCCAGGCGATTTCCTTACCGAGGCATGCATGAGCACACCTGATAGTCCACAGCAGTCCAAGCCGTTCGACAGCGAACCTCTGTCGTGGGTGATGGTGGAGATCCGTGAGGCGCTGGGGCGCTCGAAAACGGCCCTGTTCGAGGCGGGTGGCCGCGAGCGCGAGGAACGCGCCACGGCCCTGCAGCATGCGCGCTCGCACCTGCACCAGGCGCATGGCGCGCTGGTAATGGTGGACGTGGCTGGCGCCAGCCTGCTGACGGACGGCGCGGAACAGGCGCTGGCGCGCTTGCGCGACGGCAGCCTGGAATATACGCTCGACCATGCGCAAGTCGTCGCCGACCTGTATCAGGCACTGACCGAATACCTGGAAGATCTGGTGGCCGGCACGCCGCCGCAGCCGACGCGTTTGTTCCCCTATTACCGCGACCTGCAAACCATGCTGGGCGCCGAGCGCATCCACCCGGCCGACCTGTTTTTTCCGCCAGCGTCGATGCTGGAAGGGCATGCCATCGCGCTGGCGGAGGCGCCGCCGGCGGCCGATTATCCGGCCTGGCGCGGGCGCTTTGAAAAATCCCTGCTGCCTTTCCTGAAGGCGCAGGATGACGCGGCGCGGCGCCAGCACGCGGGCGAGCTGCACGCCACCTTGACCCTGGTGGCCGACGCGCAGCAGGAGGCGCCGGCGCGCACCTTCTGGTTCGCCATGCAGGTGTTTGCGGGGCTGGCGGCCAGCGGCGAGGGCATGGGCACGCGCAACGTCAAACAGCTGTTTGGCCTGATCAACCTGCAATTGCGCCGCCTGGCGCAGGGCACGGCCAGCCTGCCCGAAGCGATGCTGCGCGACGCCCTGTTCTTCGTCGCCGCGGCGCGCGAGCCGACGCCGCAGGCGCGCCAGCTGCGCGCCGCCTTCGCGCTGGAAGACATGCTGCCCGCCGACGTGGAAGCGCGGCGCTATGGCCAGGTCGATCAGGATGCCTTGCAAGGCGCCCGCGTGGCCCTGGCGCAGGCGCGCGCCAGCTGGAACCGCCTGGCGCAGGCCGACCTCGATCCAGCCCTGGGCACGGATTTCGACGAGTCGCTGCAACAGGTGGCGGCGCATGTGGAGTCCCTCAAGCAGCCGGCCCTGGCCAGCCTGCTGCGCGAATGCGCGGCCGTGGCGCGGCAAGCCGTGGCCAGCGGACGCAGTGCGGCCCTGGAGAATGAAATCGGCATGGCGCTGCTGTTTGCCGACACGGGCCTGGAACAGCTGCGCCGCCTGCCCGACGATTTCGCCGGCAATGCGGAAACCATCGTCGCGCGCCTGCAGGCGCTGCTGGCCGGCGAAGCGCCGCCGCCCATCACGGCGGGCGAGCTGTCGCGCCAGATCGAGCAGGGCCAGACCGTGGCGGCGCTGGCCGAGGACATGAAGACGGGGCTGCGCCAGGTGGAAAAGGTGCTCAATTCTTACTACGCGGATACAGCGGGGACGGGGGCACTCGATGGCGTCGCGCCCGTGCTGGCGCAGTTGCAGCGGCAACTGGCCGGGCTGGGACAGGAAGACGCGCGCGCCGCCGTGCTGCAGGTCGATGCGGCCGTGCGGCAGCTGGCCGGTGGCGACGCCAAGGCGGAGGCCAAGGCCGAGGCGCTCGACGAGATCGCGCAAAACGTCAGCGCGCTGGGCTTTTTTATTGATATGCTGGGCCGTAACGCGCAGGCGGCCAGCGGGCGTTTCCATTTCGATGCGGCCGCCGGCGCCTTCCGCGCCCTGCCCTTTGAAAAAGTCGCGGCCGCCGGCGCCGTGCCCGTGCCCTTGCTCGACCAGGCGCTGGCGCCCGCCGCGCCTGCCGGCATGGAGGCCGCGCCGGCAGTGAGCGATGTCGATGCCGAGATGCTCGACATCTTCATCGCCGAAGCGCGCGAAGTGCTGGCCTTTGTCGACACCACGCTGGCTCTGCCGCGCGAACAAGCCGCCAGCGGCGATCACCTGGCCATGCTGCGCCGTTCGTTCCATACCCTGAAAGGCAGTAGCCGCATGATCGGCCTGGCGCAGTTTGCCGAAGCGGCCGGCGCCATCGAGCGCGTCATGAATACCTGGCTGGCCGAAGCGCGCCCCGTCAGCGACGATCTGTTTACCTTGCTGAATTACGGCTGGTACCAGCTCAGCGAATGGGTGGCCGAACTGGAAGGCGGGGCGGGGCGCGAGCGCGAGGCCGGCATGCTGCTGATGGCGGCCGAGCGCGTGCGCGATGGCGGACCGTTCGAACTGCGCAAGCCTCGCCCGGCATCGGCCGTGCCGGTGGCCAGCAATGGCAATGTGATCGGACTTCCTTTGGCCACGGCGCCCGTCGCGCACGAGGCGCCCGACGATCACCTGAAGCACGTGGGCGAGCTGCGCATCAGCCTTCCCTTGTACAACATCTACCTGGCCGAGACGGATGAATTGCTGCGCGTGCTCACGCGCGACTTCGGCGAGTGGCGCCATGAACAGCGCGCCGTCAGCGCGGAGGCGCTGCAAGCCGTGCATACCCTGGCGGGTACGTCGGGCACGGTCGGCTTCCAGTCGCTGCGCGACCTGGCGCACGCGCTCGAGACGGTGATCGAGACGGTGGTGCCGCCGCTGGCCGGCCTGCGCGCCGGACAGCACGACGTGCTGGAACAGGCCACGCAGCGCATCGGGCACATGCTGCAGGCGTTCGCGCTGGGCGACCTGGCGCCAGCGCAGCCGGACATGATCGAAGCGCTCAATACCCTGTGGCGCGCCCTGACGGCGCCGCCCGGCGAAAGCCAGGAAGAGCGGCTCGACGCCCTGTTCGCGGCAGCTTACGCCAGCATCGTCGGCGCGCCGGCGCAGCCCGCCGAGCCGCTGGCCCAGGTTCCTGCGCCGCAGCTCGAGGCCCTGTTCGAGGCGACGTATGCGAGCATCGTCGCCGATGCGCTGCAGCCGGAGCCTGCCGAAGCACCCGTACCGGCGCCGGTGTACGACGGCGGCGCCAGCGACGATCTGTTCGACGCGGGCTTCGAGCACGCGCCGCCGCTGGAGCATGCGGCGCCGGAAGCACCCGCGCCCGCCATCATGCCGGCCGACGCGGCCGCGCTGCTGGCGGCCAGCGCCGGCATCAGCGATGAACTCGACCTCGATCTGTTGTCCGTCTTCCTGGAGGAGGGCGCCGACCTGCTGCCGCAGATCGGCGAGGCGCTGCGCAGCTGGCAGCAGCAGCCGCACGACAGCGGCCAGGCGCAGATGCTGCTGCGCACCCTGCATACGGTCAAGGGCAGCGCGCGCATGGCCGGCGCCATGCGCCTGGGCCAGCATGCGCATGAAATCGAGACGCATATCGAAAACATGCTGCACGCCGGTACCGCCACGCCGCAGGCCTTCGAGGAATTGCTGGCCCATTACGACCATGCGCTGCACCTGTTCGAGCAGTTGCAGCAGCCCTTGCTGCCCTTGCCTGGGATGGAAGACACGCCGGTCGCCGAACCGAAGGCGGCGCTGGTGCGCGTGCGCGCCGATATCCTCGACCGCCTGGTGAACCAGGCCGGTGAAGTGTCGATCACGCGCTCCAAGATGGAAAATGAAGTCGGTGTGCTGGGCGCTTCCCTGTCCGAGTTTTCCGACAACCTGGCGCGCCTGCGGCGCCAGTTGCGCGAAGTGGAAATGCAGGCCGAATCGCAGATCGCATCGCGCATGGCCGTCGGCAGCGAGCGCGATTTCGATCCGCTCGAATTCGACCGCTTCACGCGCCTGCAGGAACTCACGCGCATGATGGCCGAAAGCGTCAACGACGTGGCGTCCTTCCATGAAAATCTCAGCCACAGCGTCGATGCGGTGACGGACGACCTGGTGCTGCAGGCGCGGCTGACGCGCGAGCTGCAGCGCGACCTGATGCAGATCCGCATGGTGCCGTTTGCCAGTATCGCCGAGCGCCTGTTCCGCGTGGCGCGGCAAAGCGCCAAGGAAGTCGACAAGCGGGTCAATCTCGACATCCGCGGCGGCGGCGTGGAAATCGACCGCAGCGTGCTCGAACGCATGGCCGCGCCCTTCGAGCACCTGCTGCGCAACGCCATCGTGCACGGCGTCGAGCCGCGCGACGCGCGCCTGGCGACGGGCAAGAGCGAGACGGGCGAGCTGCTGGTGCAGGTCAGCCAGCAGGGCAATGAAGTGGCGATCGCCTTTTCCGACGATGGCGCAGGGCTGGACCTGGAGCGCATCCGCGCCAAGGCGCACGGCGCCGGCCTGGTGGCGACGGACGCGCCCTTGACCGACGCGCAGGCGGCCGAGCTGATTTTCACGCCGGGGTTTTCCACCGCCGACAGCCTGACGGAACTGGCCGGGCGCGGTGTCGGCATGGACATCGTGCGCTCCGAAGCGCTGGCCCTGGGCGGGCGCGTGGAAACGCTGACGCAGGCGGGCCTGGGCATGCGCTTCACCATCCACCTGCCGCTGACCCTGGCCGTCACCCAGGTGGTGCTGCTGGCCGCGAACGGCAAGACGTATGCCTTGCCATCGGTGCTGGTGGAGCAGGTGCTGCACCTGAAAGGCGAGCAGCTGGAGCAGGTGCGGGCGGCCGGGCGCATCGAGTCGCACGGCCAGTCGCTGGCGTTGCACCACCTGTCGGCCATGCTGGGCGAGACGCCGGCGGCACAGGCCACGCAGCGCCATGCGCCCGTGCTCCTGCTGAGAAATGGCAATGACAGGCTGGCCTTGCAGGTCGATGACGTGGTGGGCAACCGCGAAGTCGTGGTCAAGCACGTGGGCCCGCAACTGGCGCGCATGCCCGGCATCGCCGGCGCCACGGTGCTGGGCACGGGCGACATCGTGCTGATCCTGAACCCGGTGGCGCTGGCGCAGCACCTGGAGCATCATCCGGAACTGCTGTCGCAGTATGCGCTGGCCAGCAGCGCGCAGCATGCCGCTTCCAGCGCGCTGGCAGTGCCGGCCGTGCGCGTGATGGTGGTCGACGATTCGCTGACGGTGCGCCGCGTGATGCAGCGCCTGTTCGAGCGCGAAGGCTATCAGGTGCTGCTGGCCAAGGATGGCGTCGATGCGCTGGAACAGCTGCAGGCGCTGGAACCGGCCGCCATGCCGGCCCTGCTGCTGGTCGACGTGGAAATGCCGCGCATGGACGGTTTCGACTTGACGCGCAATGTGCGCAGCGATGACAAGACGCGGGCCATCCCCGTCATCATGATCACCTCGCGCAGCGCCGACAAGCACCGCGCGCACGCGTTCGAACTGGGCGTGAATGCGTATTTCGGCAAGCCGTTCCAGGAAACGGAATTGCTGGCGGAAGTGGGGCGCTTGTTGAGCGAATCTTGACCTACGCCACCACCTTCACGACGGCATAGCGCTCCAGCGTCTCCTTGCGCGCCTCGTCGTGCTGCACCAGCGGTTCCGGATAATCGCGTCCCAGTACGATGTTTTTTTGCTCGAGCAGCATGCGCGGCACCAGCCAGGGCGCGTGGATTTCCTTGTCGCCCAGCGCCTTCAGCTGTGGCAGGTAGCGGCGGATGAAGCGCCCGCCGGCATCGAATTTTTCCGACTGCGTGATGGGATTGAAGATGCGGAAGTAGGGCTGCGCGTCGCAACCCGACGACGAAGCCCATTGCCAGCCGCCGTTGTTCGACGCCAGGTCGAAGTCATTCAGGTGCAGCGCGAAATACGCTTCGCCGCGGCGCCAGTCCAGCCCTAAGTCCTTGATCAGGAAGCAGGCCGTGACCATGCGCAGGCGGTTGTGCATATAGCCCGTCTGGTTCAGCTGCGCCATGGCCGCGTCCACCAGCGGATAGCCGGTGCGTCCCTCGCACCAGGCGGCAAAGGCGGCATCGGCCTCGGGACCCGTTTCCCAGGCGATGGCGTCGTAGGCCGGTTTGAAGGCGCCGCCTTCCACGTGCGGGTTCTGGTACAGGATCATGGCGTAGAAATCGCGCCAGATCAGTTCGGCCAGCCACACGGGCGCGCCATCGCCGCCGCCGCCCCGGTCCATCAGGTCGACGATGGTGCGCACCAGGTAGCGCAGCGACACGGTGCCGAAGCGCAGATGCATGGACAGGTAGGACGGTCCCTTCAGGGCGGGGAAATCGCGCGCCACGTCATAGCGGGCCACGCGCGGCAGGAAATCTTCGAACAGCTTGCTGGCGCCCGACATGCCGGTGGGAATGGCCAGCTCGGCCAGGTTGCTGGCCTCGAAGCCCAGCTCGCCCAGGGTGGGCAGGGGCGCCGGCGCGGCGCTGCGCGGCGGCGCCAGGCTGGCCGCGTGCGGCTCGATGGCGAACGGCGCCAGGCAGGCGGGTTCGGCGCGCATTTTCTTCAGCCAGGCATTCTTGTACGGCGTGTAGACGGTGTACGGCTTGGCCGAGAGCGTCAGCAACTCGTCTTTTTCAAAGATCACCTGATCCTTGAAGCTGAACCACAGGCGCGCGTCTTCCGTCAGCGCGGCGGCCACGCTGGCGTCGCGCGCGATCGCTTGTGGTTCGTAGTCGTGGTTGGCGAAGACGGCGTCGGCGTTCAGCTCGGCGGCAAGGCGCGGGATGGCCTCGGCGGCGTCCGCGTGCAGCACGATCAGGTCGCCGCCCAGCTGGCGCAATTCGCCGGCCAGCTCGGCCACGCTGGCATGGATGAAGTCGACCCGCCGGTCGCGGCGCGGCAGGGCTGCCAGGATGGCGGTGTCGTATACAAAGACGCAATGCACGGCCTGGCTCTGGCGCAGGGCGTGATGCAGTGCAGCATGATCAAACGCGCGCAGGTCGCGCCGGAACCACACCAGGGAAGTCTTGATTGTCATTATTTCGCGTGTTCAGGGTCAAGGATAGGCTATTTTTTGCCGCCAACAGGGCTTTATGGCCGCTTGCATCGCGCCTTTGGCGTCGCTGCGGCGGCAATTCAGTGTAAACTACCGGGTATGTTCGCGGTGCTTTATGTGCGACCGCGATTTTGCAATCAATTTTACAATTGGCGTTGCAATGCGCCTGCAGGCAACGCGAATTGATTATTAATTTATAACATAACAAGAATAGCGCCTGGCAACACGATTCTCGCCGCCCGACATGCGCGGCAGGAGGTGTCAGGCGTACGATAGCGGGGTAAGCGAGACTTGCCAGCAAGCCCACAGAGAGAGCATCGCGTATGAAAAAGAGTAAAATCGACCAGACTCTACCAGGACATCGTTTGATGCAGGGTGTGGGAGAACCGGCCGCGACCGGTTCCTCCACCCTGAATCTGGCCAACCATTTCCTCATTGCGATGCCGGCCATGCAAGATCCGATCTTTGGCGGCACGGTCGTCTACGTGTGTGAACACAATGAAAACGGCGTGCTGGGCGTCGTCATCAACAAACCCACCGACATGACCATGGAAGTGCTGTTCGACCGCATCGACCTGAAACTGGCGGCCGGCAGCGACACGCCCATCATCAACGAACCGATCATGTTCGGCGGCCCGGTGCAGGACGACCGCGGCTTCGTGCTGCACACGCCGGGCGCGCGCTATTCCTCGTCGCTGACGGTCACCGATGAAGTGGCGTTTACCACCTCGATCGACGTGCTCGAAGCCGTCGCCAAGGGCGATGGTCCCGAGCGCATGCTCGTCTCGATCGGCTACTCGGGCTGGAGCCCGGGCCAGCTGGAAGACGAGATCGGCCGCAACGGCTGGCTGACGGTGGGCGCCTCGGCCGACATCCTGTTCGATTTCCCCATCGAGCAGCGCTACGTGGCGGCCATCAAGCTGCTCGGCATCGATCCACTCATGCTGGCATCGGAAGCCGGACACGCATGAGGTGGTTGCCATAAACCTACTGCGCAGCCCACTTTCGGGCATCCGTTGCTCGCTGTACCTTCGTACAGCTCCGCTACTCAACCCGACATTGAGCTTGCTCGCTACGGTTTCTGGCACCACCTATGTTGATCTTTATTATGGAAAAATGCTGTGACGAGTGACGCCATCGACACCATCCTCGCCTTCGATTTCGGCTTGAAACGCATCGGCGTGGCCATCGGCAATACCATGATTTGCCAGGCCAAGCCGCTCAGCGTGATCACGGCGACGGCGAACGAACCGAAGTTTGCCGCCATCGATAGCCTGATCAAGGAGTGGGGCGCGAGCCGCATCGTGGTAGGCCTGCCCAGCCATCCGGACGGCACCGAACACGAGATGAGCGCGCGCTGCCGTCGTTTCGCCAACCAGGTGCATGGCCGCTTCAACCTGCCGGTGGAACTGGTCGACGAGCGCTACTCATCGGCCGTCATCGCCGCCAAGCGCGGTGAAGTCATCGACGACCGCGCCGCCGCCGTCATCCTGCAACAGTATTTCGACGCGAATTATTAATCTGACCTTAGACTCCCTCCCTGAATGATCAAGAACCCTATGCCGCATCCTGCGAATCCTTCCCAACTCGACGCCGAGGCCCTGTATGCGGTCTTGCTGCAGCAAGTGCAGAGCGGCCTGGCGGGCATCCCCAACGTGGCCATCGTCGGTATCCATTCGGGCGGCGCCTGGCTGGCCGAACGCCTGGCGCGCGACCTGAACCTGCTCGACCGCCTGGGCGTGCTCGACGTCTCGTTCTACCGCGACGACTTCGCCCAGAAGGGCCTGCATGCCGACGTCAAGCCGACGCAAATCAGCTTCGACGTGGCCGGCGCCACCATCCTGCTGGTCGACGACGTGCTGTACACGGGTCGCACCACGCGCGCGGCCATCAATGAACTGTTCGACTACGGCCGTCCGGCGAAGATCATGCTGGCTGCCCTGGTCGACCGCGGCGAACGCCAGTTGCCGGTGGCCGCCGATTTCGTGGCCGCCTTCACTGCCGTGCCGGCCGGCCAGGCCCTGGTCCTGAAGCAAGCCGACGATGGAAAATTCACGCTCACCATAGATACCCACCATGCTTAATCCGCAACTGAATAAACACGGCGAACTGCAACATCTGCTGACGATTGAAGGCTTGCCGAAGTCTATCGTCAACCACATCCTCGATACCGCTTCCTCGTTCGTCGGCATCTCCGACCGCGATGTGAAAAAAGTGCCGCTGATGCGCGGCAAGAGCGTTTTCAACCTGTTCTTTGAAAACTCCACGCGCACCCGCACCACCTTCGAGATCGCGTCAAAAAGGCTGTCGGCCGACGTCATCAACCTGAACATCCAGGCGTCGTCGGCCAGCAAGGGCGAGTCCCTGCTCGACACCATCGACAACCTGTCGGCCATGCACGCCGACATGTTCGTCGTGCGCCATGCGCAGTCGGGCGCGCCCTACCTGATCGCCAAGCACCTGATCGACACCAGGCAGCCGCACGTCCACGTCGTCAACGCCGGCGACGGACGCCATGCGCACCCGACCCAGGGCTTGCTCGACATGTACACGATCCGCCACTACAAGAAGGATTTCACCAATCTGACGGTGGCCATCGTGGGCGACATCCTGCACAGCCGCGTGGCCCGTTCCGACATCCACGCGCTGACCACCCTGGGCGTGCCGGAAGTGCGCGCCATCGGCCCGCACACCCTGCTGCCGGGCGGCCTGGAACAGATGGGCGTGCGCACCTTCACCAACATGGATGAAGGCTTGAAAGGCGTGGACGTGATCATCATGCTGCGCCTGCAGAATGAACGCATGAGCGGCGCGCTGCTGCCGTCGGCACAGGAGTATTTCAAGAGCTACGGCTTGACGCCCGAGCGCCTGGCGCTGGCGAAACCGGACGCCATCGTCATGCATCCGGGCCCGATGAACCGCGGCGTGGAGATCGATTCGGCCGTGGCCGACGGTCCGCAGGCGGTGATCCTGCCGCAGGTGACGTTCGGTATCGCCGTGCGCATGGCGGTGATGAGTATTTTGGCTGGTAATCAGGGCTGATAGCCCAAGGACGAGTAAGCGAGCATGACGACACTACATATCAAGAATGGCCACCTGATCGACCCTGCCAACGGCATCGATGGCTTGCAAGACCTGTTTATCGCCGACGGCAAGGTGCTGGCCGTGGGCAGCGCCCCCGCCGGTTTCACCGCCGACACGACGTTCGACGCGGCCGGCCTGGTGGTTTCCCCCGGCCTGGTCGACCTGTCCGCGCGCCTGCGCGAGCCGGGCTATGAATACAAGGCGACCCTGGAGTCGGAATTGCAGGCGGCCCTGCAAGGCGGCGTCACGAGCCTCGTGTGCCCGCCCGACACCGACCCCGTGTTGGACGAGCCGGGCCTGGTGGAAATGTTGAAATACCGCGCCAAGACGCAGAACAAGGCGCACGTGCACCCGCTGGGCGCGCTGACCATGGGGCTGAAAGGCCAGTCGCTGACGGAGATGGCCGAACTGACGGAAGCGGGCTGCATCGGCTTCGCGCAGGCGGAAGAGCCGATCGAAGACACCACCGTGCTGCTGCGCGCGATGCAGTACGCGAACACCTTCGGCTACACCGTCTGGCTGCGCCCGCAGGATCCGCACATCGGCCGCGGCGGCATCGCCCACAGCGGCCCGCTGGCGTCGCGCCTGGGCCTGTCCGGCGTGCCCGTGATGTCCGAAACCATCGCCCTGCACACGATCTTCGAATTGATGCGCGCCAGCCGCGCGCGCGTGCACCTGTGCCGCATCTCTTCGGCGGCGGGTCTGGAACTGATCCGCGCGGCGAAAGCCGAAGGCTTGCCCGTCACCTGCGACGTGGGTGTGCACCATGTGCACCTGACGGACGCCGACATCGGCTTCTTCGATCCGAACGCGAGGGTCACGCCGCCGTTCCGCAGTCAGCGCGACCGCGATGCGATCCGCGCCGGCCTGCTCGACGGCACGGTCGACGCCATGTGTTCGGACCACACGCCGGTCGACGACGATGAAAAACTGCTGCCGTTCGGCGAAGCGTCGCCTGGCGCCACGGGCCTGGAATTGCTGCTGTCGCTGGCCCTGAAATGGGCCGACGACTATGCGCTGGCGCAGCCGCAGGCGGGCGCCCGTCCGCTGGCGCGCGCCGTGGCCAAGGTCACGTCCGACGCGGCCCGCGTGGCCGGCATCCCGGCCGGCAGCCTGGCCGTGGGCGAGGCGGCCGACATCTGCGTCTTCGATCCCGCCGCGCGCTGGACCGTGTCGTCGGCCTCGCTGGCCAGCCAGGGCAAGCACACGCCTTTCCTCGGCTATGAGCTGAGCGGCATCGTCAAGGCGACCATCGTGGCTGGACAGGTGGCGTTCCAGCGTTAAAAAATCAGATCCATGGACCGGGGCAGACTGCCCCGGCATCCCTTGTCTGCTCCCGGATTTCGGTTCTGGTTTATTTGTTGGTGTGATTTGAAACTTCTGCTTACCTACCGCCTCGCGCGCATCGCCATTCACCTGAGCTGCGGCATGGCCAAGAGCGCCGTACTCTTTCCCTGGCTGGACCTGGAAGGCCGCAACCGGCGCATCCGCCGCTGGTCGACGCAGCTGCTCGACATCTGCGGCGTGCATGTGGCGCAGCCGGCCGACAGCGTGCCGGCCCTCGACCATGCGATGGTGGTGGCGAACCACGTGTCGTGGCTCGACATCTTCGTCATCAACGCCGTCCACCCCTGCCGTTTCGTCGCCAAGGCGGAAATCCGCGCCTGGCCGATCCTGGGCTGGCTGGCGGGACGCGCCGGCACCATCTTCATTTCGCGCGGCAGCAAGCGCGACCTGCGCCTGATTTTCCAGGGCCTGGTGGATAAGTTGACGGCGGGCGAGCGCATCGCGTTCTTCCCCGAAGGCACGACCGCCGCGCAGGGGCAGATTTTGCCGTTTCACGCGAATCTGTTCGAGGCGGCCATTGACGCGCAAGTGCCGGTGCAGCCGTTCGCGCTCGTGTATGTGGATGACAAGGGAGCGTTGCATCACGCCGTCGACTTCATCGGCGAGATGAGTTTTGCGCAAAGCATGGTGGCGATCCTGAGCGGTCCGCCGATCACGGCGCGCCTGACCTGTCTGGCGCCCATGGCGACCCCGGACGCGCACCGGCGTGAGCTGGCGGCGGCAACGCAGGCGGCCGTGGCCGCCGCGCTGCCGCTGGAAAAGAGCACCTAGCTTTTGACGTGCAGCCAGCGCGCATGCGCGGCGCGGGCCAGGTAGTCGAGGATGAAACCGAGTATGCCGATCAGCACGATGGCGGCCATCAGTTCCGAATACGCGAGGCGGTCGCGCGTGTCGAGGATGAAGTAACCGAGGCCGGCCGAGACGCCCAGCATTTCCGCTGGCACCAGCACGATCCAGATGATGCCGATGGCCAGGCGCACGCCCGTCAGGATATCGGCCGTGATGCCCGGCAAAATCACCTTGAAGACGATCTCGCTGCGCGTGGCCGACAGGCTGCGCGCCAGCAGCAGCCAGTTCGGGTCGAGCCGCGCCACGCCGGCCGCCGTATTGAGCAAAATCGGCCAGACGGCCGCAAATGCCAGCAGGAAGTACACGGGCGCGTCGCCGACACCGAGCACCATCACGGCGATCGGCATCCACGACAGCGGTGAAATCATGCGCAGCAGCTGGAACAGCGGCATGGCCGCGCCGGAAAAGCTTTTCGACATGGCCACCAGCACGCCCAGCGGCACGCCGATGACGATGGCCAGCCCCAGGCCCACGGCCACCCGTTGCAGGCTCAATACCACGTGCAGCCAGATATCCGAACCGCCCACCATCTCCTGGAACGCCAGCGCCGTGGGCAAGGGTGCGAAGGCGGTGGCGATGGGCGTGGATTTCTCCAGCGCCGTCACGCCCATGGACCACAGCAGCAAGGCACAGGCCAGCCCCACCAGGGGCAGGCCGAACTTCGTGAACAACTTGCGCGTCATCGTCAGACCGCCACGGTTTCGCTGCGCAGCAGGTTGGCCGGCAAGCCGAAGGCGGCAGGGCCGCCGACTGCCGTGATGGCCTTGCGCACGAAGCGGTCATCGACCAGGTCGCGCGCGGCGAACTTCGGATCGAGCTTGGCCAGGAAGCGCGTGTCGCCTTCCACCTTGGTACGGCCGATGGCGCGCACCAGCTCTTCCGTGTACGAGGCAAATGGATACGGCTGGAAGTCGATGCGGCGCTGCTGCCAGTTCTTGTGCACGATCAGGCCCTGCTTTTCATAGCCGGCGTAATCGGTGGTGGCCAGCACCTTGGTCAGCACTTGCAGCGGATGCGGCGTGTAGCGGTGCTCGCCCACGTTCGACAGCAGCTTGGCCGTGTCGACCTGGTTCGAACGCGTCCACAGCTGCGCCTTGACGATGGCGTTGGTGACTTTCTGCGCCCATTCGGGACGCGTGTCGATGTCGCGCTCGGACAGGAAGGTGACACAGCACGCATGGTTTTTCCACACGTCGCCCGAGAAGCGCAGGATCTTGCCGATGCCGGCGTTTTCCGCCGCCGCATTGAACGGTTCGGCCACGATGTAGCCGGCGATGGACTTGCTGGCCAGGGCCGAGACCATTTCGGCCGGCGCCAGCACGATCAGGTTGACTTCATTCGGCTTGATGGCCGCGTTGCGCGCGCGCGTGACCGGCGTCAGGCCATTCGATGACAGTATCTGCTGCAGCAGGATGTTGTGGATCGAGTACCAGAACGGGATGGCGACCGTGCGCCCGCCCAGGTCGGAGACCTTGTTGATCTCGTTGGCCACCGTCAGCGCGGAACCGTTGACGTGGTTCCAGGCGACGACCTTGGCGGGGAACTTGGCGCCGTAGCGCACCCACAGGGTGGCCGGCGACAGCAGGTGGATGACGTTGACCTGGCCGGCGACGAAGGCTTCGATGATTTGCGCCCAGCTGCGGAACAGGCGCGGCGTTTCCGCCTGCAGTCCCTCCGCTTCGAACAGCTTGCGGGCGTGGGCGACCAGCAGCGGGGTGGCGTCGGTGATCGGCAGGTAGCCGATTTTCACGGGCTGGTCGTCGCCTTTCGGACCTTGCTGGGCCATGGCGTCGCCGGCGAACAGCAGCGGCGAGGCGACGCTGGCCGTGGCCAGGGCCGACATGCGCAGGAAGTCGCGCCGCGTCAGGCCGCAATCGCAATCGGACGAGGCGCAGATGTGCAGGGGTTTGTTGTGATCTTCGAATGTCATGGGAAAGTTCCGGTCGATTAATTGGGGGCGAAGGCGGGCGTTTGATCCTGCTTTTGCAGCGCCTGCAGGGCGTCGAGGATGTCCATCTTGAGGGCGATGACGTCGGCACTGTGGCCAATGCGCGGCTGGTCGATGGCGACGGACCATTCGCGCACGATGTTGCCCGGCTTGCCGCCCATGAGTAGGATGCGGTCGGCCACGAGGATCGCTTCGTCGATATCGTGCGTGACGAGCAGCACGGCCGTGTGCCAGCGGTGCACCACGTCGACCAGCAGCGATTGCATCTCGGCGCGCGTGATGGCGTCAAGGGCGGAAAACGGCTCGTCGGCGAACAGCAGTTCCGGTTCGCGCGCCAGCGCGCGCGCCAGGGCCACGCGCTGCGCCATGCCGCCCGACAGCGCGGATGGATACAGCTTTTCGCGGCCCTTCAAGCCCACCGCGTCGATGGCTTGCGCCACGCGCGCCTGGTGCGCTGCGCGCGTCAGTTGCGGCTGGTGCTTGAAGTCGAGGCCAAAGCCGGCGTTGCCCGTGACGTTCAGCCAGGGCAGCAGGCTCGCCTGCTGGAAGACGAGGGCGCTGCGCGGGTCCGGCTCGCGCATGGGCGCGTCGAGGAATTGAATCGCGCCCGTGGACGGCGGCTGCAAGCCGGCCAGCACGCGCAGCAGGCTCGATTTGCCGCAGCCGCTGCCGCCCAGCAGGCAGACGATTTCGCGCTTGCGCACGCCCAGCGAGACGTGCTGGAACACGGGCGCCGTGCCCGGATAGGCGTAGCTCAGGTCCTGCGCCTGCAGCGCCCAGTCTTGTGTTTCCACCGCTGCCGTCATGCCGGGGCTCCCGCCGTCTTGGCCGCCTGCTGGCTGTCGAACAGCTGCAAGGCCGATTGCAACTGCGTCAGGCTGGGGGTGATGATGGGGATGAACGACGATTCGCGCCAGCGGCGGGCAAAGCCCTGCTGCTCGGCGTTCAGGTAGGCGCGCCCGCCCATGGCTTGCAGTTCCAGCATCAGCGCCTGCTGCAGCACGTCGGCCAGCTGTATGCGCAGGCGGAACATGGCCGGCGCCTGCGCCTTGAAGCGGCCATCGTGCACGCCGGCCAGCAAGGTGGCGACGGCGGCCTCCAGGGTCGCTTGCAGCGCTTCGATGCGCGGCGTGAGCGCGTTGCGCGAGCCGGCCGAAATCTGCGCCGCCTTGGCCAGGCTGGCGCGCGCCAGGCCGATCGACAGGCCGCACTGCATGCCGAGGAACGATGGGCGCACCTGCGGCAGCCAGGCCGGCGCGTTGTCGCTGATGATGTCCGCGGCGGGGATGTGCACCTGCGCCAGCTTGACGGATGCCGTATTGCTGCCGCGCAGGGCGATCAGGTCCAGGTCGTCGCTGCGCTGCACGCCTGCCGTGCCGCTGTCGAAGGCGACGATGACGGGGGGCGCGCCGTCGTTCGGCGCCACGGCGGCCGCCGCGACAAAGCCCGCCTTACGCAAGTTCGTCACCCACGCCAGGCCGCCGTCGACCAGCAAGCCGTCGTCGTGGCGCGCGCCCGTGATTTGCAGCTGCTCGATGCCGGACAAGAATTTCATGGCGTTCGACAAACCGCTGGCACCTGCCTGCGTGCCGGCCAGCAGGCCGGGCAAGCGGCGTTCGGCCAGCGCGCGGTTCTCGCTTTGCAGCAGGAATTCGATGAAGCAGCGCTGGCCCCAGAAGACAAAGGCGGCCGTCACCGATTGTTCGGCCACCTTGGCGATGGCGTCGATGGCGTCGCGCACGTCGCCGCCCGCGCCGCCGTGTTCCTGCGGCACGCCGATGGCCAGCAGCTGGTCGTTGGCGAGGGCCGGCAAAACGGTTTCAGCCAGCTGCGACGATTGGTCAAGCTGGTCGGCGTGCGTGTGCAGCCAGTGATTGAGGTGGCCCATGTCAGACGGCGCCAGGCAGGTAGGGCGTCAATTGCGGATTGACGGGCGTGCCGGCCAGGCTGTTGGAGAAATTGCACAGGGTGGCCAGGCTGATGCCCAGCACCACTTCCAGCGCCTGCTGTTCGTTGTAGCCGGTGGCGAGGAATGCTTGATATTCGGCGTCGCTGACGGCGCCGCGCGTGGCGATGACGGCCGTGGCGAAGGCGGCGACGGCGTCGAGCTGCGTATCGCCCGTCGGCCGGCCATGCTGCAGGGCGCGCACGGTATCGGGCGTCTGGCCCGCTTTTTTCAGCGAGATGGCGCTATGGCCGGCGATGCAGAAATCGCAGCCATGGATGCGCGCGGCCGTGATCTGCACCACTTCGCGTTCCATCAGGCTCAGGCTGGCGCGCGCATTGATGCCGGAAACGGTCAGATAGGTTTCCAGGGCCAGCGGGGCATTGGCCAGCACGCCGATCAGGTTGGGCAGGAAGCCATTGTTGGCGATGGCCTTTTCCACGAAGGGACGGCTGTCGGCCGGGGCGGTATCGAGAGTGTGCAGCGTCAGACGGGACATGGGGTACCTTGCTAAGTTGGTAAGTCACCCGGCCATTATATCGGCCATGCCGTGCAGGTAACAGACGTCAGCGTCGTCCTTTTGTGCTCGTTCGTCTGCGATTGCGTGATTCTTGATTTAGCTGGCCAGCTGGCGCTGGCGCTGGTCGCGCCGGTAGGCGCCCGGCTGCTCGCCCGTGACCCGCTTGAAGGCCCGCGTAAACGCGGCGTGCGAGCGGTAGCCCACCAGTTCGGCCGCCCGTTCGACGGAGACGCCGTCGTGCAGGCGCCGCGCCGCGATCTTCATGCGCAGCAGGAGCAGGAACTGGGCCGGCGAGTGGCCGCTGGCACTGGCGAAATGCTTGCAGAAGCTGGCGCGCGACATGCAGGCCGCCTTGGCCATGTTCTCGATCGACCAGTCGTCGGCGGGGGCGTCGAGCATGCGTTCGAGCAGCGGCGAAAATGCGGGCTGGTGCAGCAGCGACAGCAGGCCGGCCGCCACCTGCTGGCCCTGCGCCACATGGCGGATCAGGTAAAAGAACAGCAGTTCGACCAGGCGCGCGATGAGCGGCGACGGCTGTTCCGGATCGCCACCGGCTTCCGCCAGGATCAGGTCGAACAGCGCGGCGGCGGCGCTGAAGGCGGGCGCGTCGCCGCGTATCAGCAGATACGGCGGGAAGGAGTCGACGATCAGCGCGGAGAGGGCGCCGCGAAATTGAAAGAAGCCGCAGGCCAGCGCCGTCGCCGGCTGCTCCGTGGGCGATCGCAGCGGCAGCATGGCTTGCGCGCTCACCGCTTGCAGCGGGTCGCTGTGGGGGCTGAGAAAGTGCGGCAAGTCGCGCAGCAGGAAGACGCCGTCGCGCGGGCCGAGCGCAATCGGCGCCGCTCCGTCGAGGTGCAGATAGCAGCGGCCATCGAGCACCAGGTGAAAGCTGCCCAGTTCCCGGCCCGCCGTGGAAGCGCGCCAGCGGCCGCAGTACTGGCCCACATGCAGGACGGCGGTGTCGAGTTCCAGGCTGCCGAGCAGCCAGCGCGCCAGTCTGTCGGTATCAGGATGCATGGGATCGCAATGGCAAAAGCGCCATCATACGGGCCACGCGCGGCAGGGCAAACGACGGATTTCGACTAAGCATATGCCGCCAGCGCCGCAGCTTACCGCTTGCCGCTGTGCTGCTGAAAGGCGGGACAGTCGACCTGCAGCAGCGAGTGGTCTTCCAGGCACACGGCCGACAGCTTGCCGCCCCAGACGCAGCCGCTATCGAGGCCGATCAGGCGTTCCCGCAACTGCAATCCCAGCGCCGACCAGTGGCCGAAGACGATGGTGTCGCCCGCGCTGCGCCGGCCCGGCACGTCGAACCAGGGCAGCAGGCCGGAGCCTGGCGGCGCGCTGCCGCTCTCCTTCATCTTGAAGTCCATCACGCCGTCCGGCGTGCAAAAGCGCAACCGCGTCATGGCGTTGACGATGCAGCGCAGCCGGTCGGCGCCCTGCAGGTCGTCGCGCCAGGCGGCCGGCTCGTTGCCGTACATGCTGCGCAGGAAGCCTATCCAGCCGTCGCTGCGCAGCATGGCCGATACTTCCCCGCTCAGTGACAGGGCCTGCGCCGCGCTCCATTGCGGCAGCAGGCCCGCGTGCACGAGCACATGGCCGTCGTGCGCCAGCGCCAGTGGCCGCTGGCGCAGCCAGGTGATCAACTCGTCGCGGTCGGGTGCGTCGAGGATCTCGGCCAGCGTATCGGACGCATGTTCGGGCCGGATGCCGTTGGCCACGGCCAGCAGGTGCAAGTCATGGTTGCCCAGGACGCTGTCGGCCAGGCCTTGCTGCGCCAGCGCGTGCACGTGGCGCAGGGTGGCCAGCGAGGCCGGGCCGCGATTGATCAGGTCGCCCGCGAACAGCAGGCGGTACGGGCCGTTTGCCGCCGCCTGGACCCGTTCGATCAGTTCGATGGTTTGTGCATGGCAGCCTTGCAGATCGCCGATAAAGTAAGTTTTCATATGTGCCGAGGTGAAATGAACTACGCGCCTGCATTATAAGCATGCCGGCCCCCGGGCGTCGGCTACATTGCGGGCCCGTGAGCAATTGCGTGCGCGGCCACGGGGAGGGGAAAACCGGATGCCGATTATGCCGCCGGGCGATTGAATGGTCTTCATTTCCCGCGGGCGTGCATCGACATTAATCCGCCAGCGCGTTTTCTGAATGAAGGGCCGCGCCATTTCCGCCTTGCAGGCGGCCTGCGCGGGCAAGCCGGAATGCCAGCCATCCATGTCTATTAATTTTTTCACGCGCTTTCGGCATATTCCTCATTGAATCTTCATGTTGATCAGATAAATAAGTCGATGGCCGTGATTCAAATGACGACGGATTATGCAGCGGTGCGCGGATATTTATACAATGTAGTATATTTCACGCCTATTTTATTATTTAAATTAATGTAAAGGATGTACGGAATGGATCTGTCTACGATGACGATGCTGGAATTGCGCAAGCTGGAAGATAATGTCAAGCAGGAATTGAACAGCCGCGAGCGTGAAGACTTGAACAAGGCGCGCGAACAGATCATGGCCATCGCGCAGCAGGCGGGCATTCCGCTGAAACAGCTGATCATCGACGGTTTGCACCCGCGCACGGGCAAAGTCGCGGTGCGTTACCGCCATCCTGACAATGCGGCCGAGCAATGGACAGGCCGTGGCCGCCAGCCGCTGTGGGTCAGGCAGTGGGTGGAATCGGGCAAGTCGATCGATCTGCTGCGCGTATAATTCGGTATACTCTTGGCGTAGTGGCAAGCGCTCAGTTGCGCGCTGCACCCTGCCAGGCACCTTATTGATTCCCTTATTTGCCCCTTACTTATACCGCCCACACCATGCTTCCATTGTCCAGAACGATCTTCAAGGCCTACGATATTCGCGGCATCATCGCTAAAACCCTCGATGCCAGCGTGGCCCACAAGATCGGTCAGGCATTTGGCCAGGCCGCCCTGGCCAAGGGCGAGCAGCGCGTCGTGATCGGCCGCGATGGCCGCCTGTCGGGACCGGAATTGACGGCGGCGCTGGCGCAGGGCTTGCAAGCGGCAGGCGTCGACGTGATCGACCTGGGCGTGATGGCCACGCCAATGGTCTACTTCGGCACGAATGTGCTCGACACGCGTTCCGGCATCATGGTCACGGGCAGCCATAATCCCCCCGACTACAACGGCTTCAAGATGGTGCTGGCCGGTGAAGCGATCCACGGCGAAGCGATCCAGGGGCTGTACCACAGCATCGTCGCGCACGACGGCAGCGCCAGCGCCACCCCGGGCAGCTATGCCACGCACGATATCCGCGCCGCCTACCTGGAGCGCATCCTGGGCGACGTCAAGCTGGCGCGCCCGATCAAGATCGCCGTCGATTGCGGCAATGGCGTGGCCGGCGCGTTCGCAGGCGACCTGTTCCGCGGCATGGGCTGCGAAGTCATCGAACTGTTCTGCGAAGTCGATGGCAATTTCCCGAACCACCACCCGGACCCGGCGCATCCGGAAAACCTGCAAGACCTGATCCGCTGCCTGGCCGAGACGGACGCCGAAATCGGCATCGCCTTCGACGGCGACGGCGACCGCCTGGGCGTGGTCACCAAGGATGGCCAGATCATCTACCCTGACCGCCAGATGATGCTGTTCGCGGCCGACGTGCTGACCCGCCATCCGGGCGCGCAGATCCTGTTCGACGTGAAATGCACACGCCACCTGGCGCCCTGGATCACCAAGCATGGCGGCGTGCCGCTGATGTACAAGACGGGCCACTCGCTGGTGAAAGCCAAGCTGCGCGAGACAGGTGCGCCGCTGGGTGGCGAAATGAGCGGCCATATCTTCTTCAAGGACCGCTGGTATGGTTTCGACGACGGCCTGTATTCGGCCGCGCGCCTGCTGGAGATCCTCACGCGCGAAGCAGATCCATCGGCCTTGCTCAATTCCCTGCCGCAGTCCGACAGCACGCCGGAACTGCACCTGGAACTGAAGGAAGGCGAGAACGTCGCGCTGATGGACATGCTGCGCCGCGACGCCGTCTTCCCAGGCAATGAACAGATCATCACCATCGACGGCTTGCGCGTGGAATACGCGGACGGCTTTGGCCTGGCCCGCTCGTCGAACACCACGCCGGTGATCGTCATGCGCTTCGAAGCGGAAACGCCGCAGGCACTGGCGCGCATCCAGGGCCAGTTCAAGAGCGTGATCCTGGCCGTCAAGCCTGACGCCGTCCTGCCGTTCTGACAGCATGGCCGGCCAAGCTGGCGCACAGGCGCCCTTGAAAATCCTGCTGGTGCGGGTGTCTTCGCTGGGCGACGTGCTGCATAACCTGCCGATGGTGGCGGACATCGCCCGCCATTATCCGGATGCGACCATCGACTGGGTGGTCGAGGAGGGCTACGTCAGCCTGGTGCGCCTGAACCCGCGCGTGGGTACCATCTTCCCGTTCGCGCTGCGGCGCTGGCGCAAGAGCCTGGGCAAGAAAGAGACGCGCGCGGAAATCGCCGCCTTCTTCCGCAGCCTGCGCCAGACACGCTACGATTATGTGTTCGATACCCAGGGCTTGCTCAAGACGGGCATCATCATGGGCGCCGCGCGCCTGGCGCCGGGCGGGCAGAAGGTCGGCCTGGCCAATGGCAGCGAGGGCTCCGGCTACGAAGGCATCTCGCGCATTTTTCACACGAAAAGCATTCCGCTCGACCCGCGCACGCATGCGGTAGCGCGCGGCCGCCTGGTGGCCGCCGCGGCACTCGGCTACACGGTCGATACGCCGGCCGATTTCGGCTTGCCGGAAGTGTCAGGCAGCGAGCCGCGCCCGGACTGGATGGGCGAGGCGCCCTACTGCGTGTATTTCCACGGCACGGCGCGCGACGCCAAGAAATGGGCGCCGCAGAACTGGATCGCCCTCGGCCAGGCGCTGGCGCCGATGCCGATTTTGCTGCCCTGGGGTTCGCCGAAGGAAAAGGCGGAAGCCGAACAACTGGCGGCCAGCCTGCCCAACGCGCGCGTGCTGCCGAAGCTGTCGATGGGCGACGCCACCCTGCTGGCGCGCCACGCGGCGCTGGTGATCGGCGTCGATACGGGCCTGACGCATATCGCCGCCGCCTTCGTGCGCCCGACGGTGGAAATCTATGCCGATTCGCCGCTGTGGAAAACGGAAGGCAACTGGTCGCCGAAAATCATCAACCTGGGCGACAAGGGCGCGCCGCCCGGCGTGCCGGAAGTGCTGGCCGCGGCACGGCGCCTGCTGGCCGACCATCCCTCCGCCTGACTTCAACATTACCTATCATGCGACTTCTTTATACCCTTGCCTGGTGGCTGGCCTTGCCCCTGGTGCTGGCGCGGCTGTGGCTGCGCGGACGCCAGGAACCCGGCTACCGCCAGCACTGGGGCGAGCGCCTGGGCTGCTACGGCCGCCGGGACACACCTCTTCCTGACACCATCTGGCTGCACGCCGTCTCCGTCGGCGAGACGCGCGCGGCCGAGCCGCTGATCGATGCGCTGCTGGCCGCATGGCCGGCGTGCCGCATCGTCCTCACGCACATGACGCCGACGGGGCGCGCCACGGGAAAATCCCTGTTCGCCAAACATGGCGCGCGCCTCGTGCAAAGCTACCTGCCGTATGACACGGGCGCCATGCCGGCCCGATTCATCCGCCATTTCGCGCCGCGCATCTGCATCCTGATGGAGACGGAAGTGTGGCCGAACCTGATCCACCAATGCAATCGCTACAAAGTGCCCGTGGTGCTGGCCAATGCGCGCCTGTCGCAGCGCTCGCTGGGCAAGGCGCAGCGCCTGGGCAGCCTGATTGCCGATGCGGCGCGCGGCATCACCCTGGTGGCGGCGCAGACGCAGGACGACGCCGATCGCGTGCGCCAGCTGGGTGTGCGGGACGTGGTCGTCACGGGCAGCATCAAGTTCGACGTCGTCGTGCCCGAGGCGGCGCTGGCGACGGGTGCCTGGCTGCGCGGCGCCATAGGAACAAGACCTGTGCTGCTGTGCGCCAGCACGCGCGAAGGGGAAGAACAACTGATTCTCGCAGCCTTGGACCGCGCCAGCTTGCCGGCTAATGCGCTGCTGCTGATCGTGCCGCGCCATCCGCAGCGCTTCGACGAAGTGGAAAAACTGGTCGCCGCGCAGGGCCTGGCCGTGCAGCGCAGGTCCGGCCTGGCGCAGGACGCCGTCGTTGCCGCGGGCACGCAGGTGCTGCTGGGCGATTCGATGGGCGAGATGTTTGCCTATTACGCGGCCTGCGATTGCGCTTTTGTGGGCGGCAGCCTGCTGCCGCTGGGCGGGCAAAACCTGATCGAGCCGGCGGCGCTGGGCAAGCCCGTGCTGATCGGCCCGCACACCTTCAACTTTGCGCTGGTGACCGAGCAGGCGATTGCCGCCGGCGGCGCCGCGCTGGTGGCGGACGCCGACGCGCTGATGGCGCAAGCGGCGGCGCTGCTGCAAGACCCGGCGCGTTTATCGTCGATGGGACAAAAGGCGCTGGCGTTTGCCAACCAGCACCGGGGCGCCACGCCGCGCACGATAGCTGCGATCAAACCTTTGCTGCCAGCTTAATTGAACAGGACGGGCAGCTCCTGCGAGCGTTTTCTGAGCGCCTGCTTGGCGCCGTCATAATCGGGATAGATCGATTCCACGGTGGCCCAGAAGCGGGGGCTGTGGTTCATTTCCAGCAGGTGCGACAGTTCGTGCGCCACCACGTAGTCG
Source organism: Janthinobacterium sp. JC611 (assembly GCF_018682595.1). Taxonomy (NCBI): domain Bacteria; kingdom Pseudomonadati; phylum Pseudomonadota; class Betaproteobacteria; order Burkholderiales; family Oxalobacteraceae; genus Janthinobacterium; species Janthinobacterium sp. JC611. Next base: position 36,935 of record NZ_JAFLJN010000032.1, on the reverse strand, counting down.
ATCAGCGGCAGGGAAAAGTGGATCAGGCGCCAGTTCAGGCGGATCTTGCGCTCGATGGTGCAACTGCCCCAGCGCGTGCCGGCCGACGACAGCGACAATGAATCGTAGCGCACGCCCAGCTTGTCCGCATACACGTCCAGGCGCGCCTCGAACAGCTGGCGCGCCTCGTGCTGGAACCAGCCCTTCACCTTTTCCTTCAATTGCTGCTCGCTGCCCGTGGGCGTGACCCATACGTGCAGTTCATTCGTCTCGCGCTGGAAGCTGGCGCGGTGGCGCGGCGCCTGGTGCAGCCGCAAGGTGATGTCGCCACCAAGATACGGCAGCACGGCGCCGTCGACCCATGCCACGGGCGGGCGCTGCTGGCGCTGTACCTTGCGTTCGCCCCGTTCCAGCAGTTTCGAGACGATCCAGCCTTGCTTGGCGCGGATGGCGTTGTCGATTTCGGCCAGGGTGACGCGTTTGGGCGCGGTGACGCGCAAGCCGTTATCGTCGATCATGAAGCCGATGGAGCGGCGCGTGGAGCGTCGCAGGGCGAATTCGATCAGATGGCTGCCCAGCTGCAGCTGGCGCAGCGGCGGGCCGTCGGCGGTGCGTGGCGGGGAAGGCAGGGGAGGCGGGGCGGGACGAACGATGGGGGGCGCGGGCGGTGGCGCAAGCTGCACCGGCGCCACCACGGGCGGCGCTGGCGGTGCCGTGGGGCGCACCGCCGGGGGCGTGCTGGTCGAGACGTCATGCGCGAACAAATCCAGTTGCTGGTCGCCGACCTTGATGGTCTTCATCTGCTGGCGCAGTGTCGGCTCCTGGATGACCGCGCTGATGCCGTCTAGCCAGCGTTGTAGGCGTGAGGCGAAATGACGCGCATTTCTGATTCTATCCAATTTTCCACCTGTTGCATCATGCTGTCCGGGGTTTGCCCTTCCGGCGAAATCGGTTTGCCTATCGAGACGGTGATCAGCCCCGGGCGTTTGAGGAATGACTGCTTGGGCCAGCACTCGCCTGAATTATGCGCAATCGGCACCACCACGGCGCCCGTGGCGATGGCCAGGCGCGTGCCGCCGCTCTTGTACTTGCCCGCCTGCCCCACGGGAATGCGGGTACCTTCCGGGAACATGATAATCCATTGGCCATCGGCCAGGCGGCGCTTGCCATGCGCGACGACGCTCTTGAACGCATGCTTGCCCTGTTTGCGGTCGATGGGGATCATGCGCAGCAGCGCCATGGCCCAGCCAAAAAACGGGATGTACAAGATCTCCTTCTTGAACACATACACGAGCGGGCGTGGCAGGCTGGGAAGCAAAAAGATGGTTTCCCAGGCCGACTGGTGCTTCGACAGCACGATGGCCGGCGCATCGGGGAAATTCTCCGCCCCCTTGACTTCGTAGCGGATGCCGCAAATGACCTTGGCACACCACAGGATAAACACGTTCCAGCGCGAGGTGACCCAATAGCGCTTGTTGTAGCTCAATGGCGCGGCAAAAAAGCACACGCAGGCCCAGACGATGGTGGCCACGATCATGATGATCATGAACAGCAGGGATCGCAGGAACAGGGAAATATTACGCAATGCGGTTCTCCGAAGATTAGATACTGAATGCCACGGTGGGCGCAGGCGCCGCGGGCGCCTTGAGCAGGTGGCTGACGACGGCGGCCAGGTCGGGGAAGACCTGGGTGCCCGGCGGCAGGCCACCCGTTTCGTTGGTCTTTTCGCCCTTGCCCGTCAGGACCAGGTAGGGCACGCAGCCGCTGATGAAACCGGCCTGCAGGTCGCGCAGCGAATCGCCGACCGTGGGCACGCCTTTCAGGCTGGTGTTGTAGCGCTGCGAGATTTCATGGAACATGCCCGGTTTCGGCTTGCGGCAGTCGCAATTGTCCGCGCCCGCGTGCGGGCAAAAGAAGATGGCGTCGATGTCGGCGCCCACCTGCTGCGCCAGGGTATGCATCTTCTGGTGGATCGCGTTCAAGACCGTCATGTCGAAATATTCGCGCGCGATGCCCGACTGGTTCGAGGCGATCACCACGCGATAGCCGGCCTGGTTCAGGCGGGCGATCGCTTCGAGCGAACCGGGTATCGGCAGCCATTCGCCAGGCGACTTGATGAAGTCCGGCGAGTCATGATTAATGACGCCATCGCGGTCGAGAATAATCAGTTTCAGCGCCGGCGTACCCATTATGCCGCCAGCTTCGAAATGTCGGCCACGCGGTTCATCATGCCGTGCAGGGACGACAGCAAGGCCAGGCGGTTGTTGCGCAGGGCGACATCCTCGGCCATCACCATCACGTCGTTGAAGAAGCCGTCGACGTCGTCGCGCAGCTGCGCCAGCGTTTGCAGGGTGCTGGTGAAGTCGCCCTTGGCAAACGCCGCGTCGACTTCCGGCTGCACGCGCGAGACGGCGGCGGCGAGTTTCTTCTCCGCTTCGTCCTGCAGCAGGGCCACGTTGACGCCGCCGGCGGCGACCAGGCTCACGGCTTCCTCGTTCTTTTTCAGGATGTTCGTGATGCGCTTGTTGGCGCCTGCGAGCGAGGCGCTTTCCGGCAGGGCGGCAAACGCCTGCACGGCTTCCAGGCGCTGCACGATGTCGTCCAGGCGATCGGGGTTTTGCGCCACGACGGCTTCGATTTCATTTGGCGAGAAGCCGCGTTCGCGCAGGATGCCGCGCAGGCGGTCCAGCATGAAGGTGGTGACGTCCGCCACAGGGTCCTTGAAGCCGGGAATGGCTGCGAACTGCGCGGCAGCATCGGCCAGCAAGCCCTGGATCGACAAAGGCAGGCGTTTTTCCAGCAGCATGCGCAGCACGCCCAGCGCGTGGCGGCGCAGCGCGAACGGATCCTTGTCGCCCGTCGGCGCCAGGCCGATGGACCAGATGCCGACCAGGGTTTCGAGCTTGTCGGCCAGGGCCACGGCGGTGCCGGTGGCGGTCGATGGCAGGGCGTCGCCGGCAAAGCGCGGCTGGTAGTGTTCCGAGGCGGCCAGCGCCACTTCCTCGGCTTCGCCGTCATGGCGCGCGTAGTACGTGCCCATGATGCCTTGCAGCTCGGGGAATTCGCCCACCATGTCGGTCAGCAGGTCGGCCTTGGCCAGCAGGGCGCCACGTTCGGCCAGGGCCACGTCGCCGCCCAATTTTGCGGCGATGGCGCCGGCTAATGCTGTTACTCTTTCTGTGCGGGCCGCCTGCGTGCCCAGCTTGTTGTGGTAGACGACGTTGGCCAGCAGCGGCAGGCGCGATGCCAGGGTTTTCTTCTTGTCTTGCTCGAAGAAGAACTTGGCGTCGGACAGGCGCGGGCGCACGACGCGCTCGTTGCCGCCGATGATGTGCTCGGGCGTGTCCGTCTCGATGTTCGAGACGATCAGGAAGCGCGAGCGCAGCTTGCCTTCGCTGTCGGTCAGCGCAAAGTATTTCTGGTTCGTCTGCATGGTGAGGATCAGGCATTCCTGCGGCACGGCCAGGAATTCTTCCTCGAAGTGGCATTCATACACGACCGGCCATTCGACCAGGGCCGTGACTTCGTCGAGCAGCGCTTCGGGCATCAGCACCTGGTCGGCACCGGCTTTTTCCAGCAGCTGGGCGCGGATGCGTTCCTTTCGTTCCTCGTTGCTGGCGATGACGCTGGCGTTGAGGATCAGGGACGGCGCATAGTTTTCCGCGTGCGCGATGCTGATCGGCGTGCCGTCGGTGAGGAAGCGGTGGCCCAGGGTGGTGCGGCCGGCCGTCAAACCCAGCAAGGTCAATGGCAGGATGTTGATGCCGTGCAGGGCGATCAGGCTGTGGGCCGGGCGCACGAATTGCACGGTGCTGCCGTCCGGGCGCTGATAGCTCATCAGTTTTGGAATCGGCAGCTTGGCGGCCGACTCGCTCAGGGCTGCTTGCGCGCCCGTGGCCAGCTGGCTGCCCGGCGCCGTGTAGGTGTAGAAGAAGCTGTCAGCCTTGCCGTCGGCGGCGCGTTCCAGGTCGGCCACCGTCAGGTCGGGGAAGCCCAGCGCGGCCAGTTTCTTGGCCAGCGGCGGCGTGCCGTTGCCGTTCGCGTCCAGCGCCACGGAGACGGGCAGGACTTTTTCGCGGATGGATTTGTCGGGCGAGACTTCGCGCACGTTGGTGATGGAGACGGCCAGGCGGCGCGGCGAGGCGTAGCTGGTGGCGACGCTGTCGGCTTCGAGGAAGTCGCGCGCTTTCAGGCCGTTGACGATGCCGGCCGTGAAGGCGGCGCCCAGTTTGGCCAGCGCTTTCGGCGGCAGTTCTTCGGTCAGCAGTTCGATGAGCAGTGTTTGGTTCATGGTGTTCTTGTCTGGTACGGCGGTGTATGAGCTAGGCGATCAAGCGGCGGCGGGTTGGTCTGCGGCGGGCAGCATCGGGAAACCGAGGCGCTCGCGCGAGTCGTAATACGCTTGCGCCACCAGGCGCGACAGGGTGCGCACGCGGCCGATGTAGGCGGCGCGTTCCGTCACCGAGATGGCGCCGCGCGCATCGAGCATGTTGAAGCTGTGCGAAGCCTTCATGATTTTTTCGTAGGCGGGCAGGGTCAGTTGCAGCTCGATCAGGCGCTTCGCTTCCGCTTCGTAGTTGCCGAACTGTTCGAACAGCAGGTCCGTGTTCGCGTGCTCGAAGTTGTAGGTCGATTGCTCCACCTCGTTCTGGTGGAAGACGTCGCCGTAGGTCAGCTTCTTGGTAATCCCGTTTTCTTCCCACTCGGTCCACACCAGGTCGTACACGTTTTCCACGCCTTGCAGGTACATGGCCAGGCGTTCGATGCCGTAGGTGATTTCGCCCAGCACGGGCTTGCAATCGAGGCCGCCCACTTGCTGGAAGTAGGTAAATTGGGTCACTTCCATGCCGTTCAGCCAGACTTCCCAGCCCAGGCCCCAGGCGCCCAGGGTCGGGCTTTCCCAGTCGTCTTCGACGAAGCGCACGTCATTCTGCTTCAAGTCCAGGCCCAGCGCGGCCAGCGAACCCAGATACAGGTCGAGGATGTTTTCCGGCGCCGGCTTCAAGACCACCTGATACTGGTAGTAATGCTGCATGCGGTTCGGGTTTTCGCCGTAGCGGCCATCTTTCGGGCGGCGCGAAGGCTGCACATACGCGGCGCGCCAAGGCTCCGGGCCGATCGCGCGCAGGAAGGTGCCGGTGTGGAAGGTGCCGGCGCCGACTTCCATGTCGTAAGGCTGGAGCAGGGCGCATCCTTGCTTGTCCCAATAGGTTTGCAAGGTCAGGATAATTTGTTGAAATGTGAGCATCGTATGAGTTCGCCGCGCGGGAGGCTGCGCTTTGTTAAGGTTTGCTTGAAGCCCGGGCGCATGCTTGGAAGCGCGTCCGGGCCGGAGTTTTGCTAATTTTAGCGGTTTTTAGGGGCCCACTGTGACTCTTCGGGCAATATCGGCCGCTTATTGCTGTGCCGCGCGGCCACGGCGGGCGGCGCGCGACAGCAGGAAGGCCGTCAGCAGGGCCAGCGCGGCCAGGGCCAGCACGAGTTTATTGCCATACAGAATGTATGGCGTCATGCCGCCCATGCCCTGCACCTTGGCCGCCAGCGTGGCTTGCTGTTCCGGCGGCAGCAGGCTTTGCACGACGCCCTTGCCGTCGATGACGGCGGTGGCGCCCGTATTCGTCGAGCGCAGCATGGGGCGGCCCGTTTCCAGGCTGCGCATCTGCGAAATCTGCAGATGCTGGGGGATGGCGATCGAGTCGCCAAACCAGGCCAGGTTCGAGATATTGAGCAGCACGGAGGCCGATTGCTTGCCGCCGCGGTGGGCGCTGGCCAGCTGGCCGGCGATCTCCTCGCCAAACAGGTCTTCGTAGCAGATATTCGGCAGCACCAGCTGGTCGCGCACGGACAAGGGCGCCTGCACCTCGGCGCCGCGGCCCATGTCGCCCAGCGGGATGGCCATCATGGCGACAAACCAGTGCAGGCCGGGCGGCACGAATTCGCCGAACGGCACCAGATGGTGCTTGCGGTACTGGTAGTACGGTCCCGGCGCGCCGTTGGGCGTGATCCCCAGCGCCGCATTGTAGAAGCGCTGCTGTTCGTCGAGCACGGGCATGCCGACCAGGATCGTGCTGCCCGTCTGCTGCGCATACGTCGCCAGGCTATCCAGATAGCCGGGCGGCAGCTGGTGCGGCAGCACGGTGACGGCCGTTTCCGGCGTGGCGATCAGGTCGGCCGGCGCGCTGGTGATGGCGCCCTGGTACATCTGCAGGGCGCCGAGCACGAAGCCGGGGTCGAATTTCTGCTGCTGCGGCACGTTGCCCTGCAACAGGCGCACCGTGATCGGGCGCCCGACCGGATGGGTCCAGTTCACATACTGCAGGCCGAAGCCGGCCGCGTACAGCGCGATCACGCCGCCCAGCGCGCTCCAGCGCGTGCGGCGCAGAGGGTGGACTAGCAGCAGCAGGGCGCCGGCCGACAGGGCCGCCAGCCAGCCCAGGCCGTACGAACCGACGATGGGGGCGAAGCCGCCCAGCGGGCTGGCATTGTGGGCGTAGCCGGTGGCCAGCCACGGGAAACCCGTAAACAGCCAGCCGCGCGTCCATTCGAACAGGGTCCACGTCGCGGGCAGCACCAGCAGGGTCATGGCGGGCAGCGAAAGTACCCAGCGCTGGCGCAGCCAGGCGGCCGCGCCCATGGCCAGGGCCACGTAGATGGCCATCAGGAGGGCCAGCAGGGCCACGGCGACGGCGGCGATCGGCGCGGCCATGTCGCCATAGCGGTGCATGGAGATGTACAGCCAGTGCGTGCCGGCCGCGCACCAGCCGAAACCGTAGGCCCAGCCGATCAGCGCGCCGGCCTTGACGTTTGCCGCGCGCAGCACCTGGTAGAACAGCACGCCCAGGCTGAGGATTTGCAGCGGCCAATAACCGAATGGGGCGAACGCCAGCACCGCGACGGCGCCGGCGATGGCGGCAGTCAGCATGCGCGCCCACGTGCTGCGGGGCGGTTTGGCGGGGGCGTTGGGGTCGGCGCGTCTGAAACGCATCTACAGCACGCGCATGTCAGAGTTCCAGTTCCGGCACGTTGGGCAGGCGCTCGACGAGCAGCACGTGCACCTGGCGCGCATCGGCGCGCAGCACCTCGAAGCGCAGATTGCCCAGGTCGAAGATATCGCCCTTGTGCGCCATGCGGCCCAGGTACTTCGAGACGAGGCCGCCGATGGTGTCGACGTCGTCGTCCACCAGGTGGCTGCCCACTTCTTCGTTGAACTGTTCGATCTCGGTCAGCGCCTTGACGCGCCAGCGGGGGCCGAACTGGCCTTCCTTGAGCGAGAGGATGTTATCTTCGGCTTCGTCGAAGTCGTATTCGTCCTCGATGTCGCCGACGATCTGTTCCAGCACGTCTTCGATGGTGATCAGGCCGGCGACGCCGCTGTATTCATCGACGACGATGGCCATGTGATTGTGGTTGGCGCGGAAATCGCGCAGCAGCACATTCAGGCGTTTCGATTCGGGGATGAAGATGGCGGGGCGCAGCATGTCGCGCACGTCGAAAGTTTCTTCTGCGTAATAACGCAGCAAGTCCTTCGCCAGCAGGATGCCGATGACCTTGTCGCGCTCGCCTTCGATGGCGGGGAAGCGCGAGTGGGCGGTGGACAGGACTTCCGGCATCCATTCCTCGATCGGCTTGCTGATGTCGATGACATCCATCTGCGAACGGGGGATCATGATGTCGCGCGCGCAGAGATCCGATACCTGGAACACGCCTTCGATCATCGACAGGGCGTCGGCGTCGATCAGCTTGCGTTCATGCGCATCGTGTAGAACTTCGAGCAATTCTGCACGGTTCTCTGGCTCGGGGGAAATGAGTGCGGTCAGGCGTTCAAACAGTGACCGGTGGGGCTTGACGTCAGTTCTGACGCCACTAGGGTGCTCGGGCATAGGAGGCGTGAGCCGTTGTTGCGAAGGGATATAGGATACACCAAAAGTGGGGGAATACCGGATTTCCCCGCTTTTGATGCAAATTTAATACGTGGTAGTGCGCCGTTGCCCGACGTTTCAGGCGTCCGCGCCCAGCACGCGGCGGCGCAAGTGCGCCACGTCCGCCTGCCAGTCGGCGTCATGCTCGCTGTCCTGCCACAGCTGGCGCAGTTCCGACGTTTCCGCGCCGATCTTGTCGAAGGCCAGGCGCGCTTTCTCCAGCAGCGGCGGCGTGACTTTCTTCTTGCAGGCGGCCACCCAGGCGTTCACCTCCGCCGTGGCCGGGTCGTCCTCGCCCGGCTTGCCGAGCAGGCGCGCGATCACTTCCAGCGCGGCCAGCGCCTCGGCGGCGAACGGCGCCTCGAGCTCCGCTTCCGTGCTGTCGATGACGTTGTCGAGCGTCGTCTCGACCAGTTCCAGGGTTTTATATTCGTGCAAATCCTGCGCCCAATCCATGGCGTAGTCGTTGCCGAAGGCGTCAGTGGCCCAGGTTCCCATGGTCTTACTCCTTGTACGGGTCGGTGATGCCGAGTTTGGCCAGGATCTCCGTCTCCAGTCCCTCCATCTCGGCCGCTTCCTCGTCATCCATGTGGTCGTAGCCCTGCGCATGCAGCACGCCGTGCACGATCAGGTGGGCCGTGTGCTCTTCCACGCTCTTCTTTTGCTCGGCCGCTTCCTTTTCCAGCACGTCCGTGCACAGGATGATGTCGGCGCGCGTCGGCTCGTCGTCATTCAATTCTTCGCCTTCGTTGTAGGCGAAGGTCAGCACGTTGGTGGCGTAGTCCTTTTCGCGGTAATCGCGGTTCAGGCTGCGGCCCTCCTCGGCATCGACGAAGCGGATGGTGAATTCGGCCGGGGCGAGCAGGGCCGCCTTGACCCAGCGGCGCACTTTCGGCCGCGTGATCAGGGTTGCCAGGCGGGCGTCCGGGTATTGCACGGACAAGGACAGTTTATTTTTTTCGGACATGTTTGGCGGCAGTGGATTTCAAGAGGGGCAGTAACTGGGCGGCGTCGGCGTTGGCCGCCTGCGCCGTTTCATAGGCGTCGACGATGCGCGCGACGAGCGGGTGTCGCACCACATCGGTGCTGTTAAATTGCGTGAAGCCGATGCCGCGCACGTCCTTCAATACGTGCACGGCGTCGATCAGGCCGCTCGTCTGGCTCTTGTGCAGATCGACTTGCGTCACGTCGCCCGTCACCACGGCCTTGCTGCCGAAGCCGATGCGCGTCAAGAACATCTTCATCTGTTCGACGGTCGTGTTTTGCGCCTCGTCGAGGATGACGAAGGCGTGGTTCAGGGTGCGCCCGCGCATGTAGGCCAGCGGGGCGATCTCGATCACCTGTTTTTCAAACAGTTTTTGCGTGCGGTCAAAGCCCAGCAAATCGTACAGCGCATCGTACAGGGGACGCAGATACGGATCGACCTTTTGCGCCAGGTCGCCGGGCAGGAAGCCCAGGCGTTCGCCCGCTTCGACGGCGGGGCGCGTCAAAATGATGCGCTTGACGGCGTCGCGTTCGAGCGCGTCGACGGCGCAGGCGACGGCCAGATACGTCTTGCCCGTGCCGGCCGGGCCCACGCCGAAGCTGATGTCGTGTTCGAGGATGTCGCGCAGGTAGGCGATCTGGTGCGGCGTGCGCCCGCGCAGGTCGGCGCGCCGCGTTTTCAGCACGGGGCTGGCGATGTCCGGCTCGACGAAGGTGCTGATAGGCGCGTTGGCGTGGTGTTCCGAGGCGGCGGACAGGCCCGCGCGCTGTTCCACCAGGGCCAGCTGTACTTCTTCCAGCGGTACCACCTTGTTGGCGATGGCGTAGAACTGTTCGAGGATTTCCACCGCGCGCTCGGCATTGCTGCCGCCGACGATGAATTTCTCGCCGCGGCGAAAGATCGTCACGTCGAGGGCGGCGGAAATCTGGCGCAGGTTTTCATCGAGCGGGCCGCACAGATGCGCCAGGCGCGTGTTGTCCAGCGGCTCGGGGATGAAGTAATGCGGCTGTATCGGGGCTTTGGTTTTCAACTGGCTCTTTTCAATGCGGGGGCGCTGGCGACGAGTTCGCCGCGCAGGGTGTAGGAATGGCTTTCGGTGATGCGCACGTCGACCAGCTGGCCGACCAGCTGCAGCGCGTCCGGGCCGGCGTCGAAGTTGACCACGCGGTTGTTTTCCGTGCGGCCTTGCAGCTCGCTATCATCCGTGTCCTTCTTCGAGCGGCCTTCGACGAGGATGGTTTGCACCGTGCCCACCATGGCCAGGCTGTATGTGCGCGTGTTGGCGTCGATGGCCGCCTGCAGCTGCTGCAGCCGGGCCAGCTTGACCTCATGCGGCGTATCGTCTTCCAGGCTGGCGGCCGGCGTGCCGGGGCGCTTGCTGAAGATGAAGCTGTAGCTGTTGTCGAAGCCGACGTCGGCGATCAGCTTCATCATGGCGTCGAAGTCGGCCTGGGTCTCGCCGGGGAAGCCGACGATGAAGTCGGAGGAAATCGCCATGTTCGGGCGCACGGCGCGGATGCGGCGGATGATGGACTTGTATTCGAGGCCCGTGTAGCCGCGCTTCATGGCGCCGAGGATCTTGTCGGAACCGTGCTGCGCCGGCAGATACAAATGGTCGACCAGCTGCGGGATCTTCGCGTAGGCGTCGATCAGGCGCTGCGTGAATTCCTTCGGGTGGCTGGTGACGAAGCGCATGCGCTCGATGCCGGGAATGTCGGCCACGTATTCGAGCAGCAGGGCGAAGTCGGCGATCTCGCCGCCTTCCATCGCGCCACGGTAGGCGTTGACGTTCTGGCCCAGCAGGGTGATTTCCTTGACGCCCTGGGCGGCCAGGCCCGCCACTTCCGTCAGCACGTCCTCGAAGCGGCGCGACACTTCCTCGCCGCGCGTGTAGGGCACGACGCAGTAGCTGCAATATTTGCTGCAGCCTTCCATGATGGAAACAAACGCCGAGGCGCCGTCCACCTTGGCCGGCGGCATGTGGTCGAACTTCTCGATTTCCGGGAAGCTGATGTCGACTTGCGCATCGCCGCTGGCGCGGCGCAGTTCGATCATCTGCGGCAGGCGGTGCAGGGTTTGCGGGCCGAACACCATGTCGACATACGGCGCGCGCTTGACGATGGCGTCGCCTTCCTGCGACGCCACGCAGCCGCCCACGCCAATCAACAGGTGCGGCTTGGCCAGTTTCAGCTCGCGCAGACGGCCCAGGTCGGAAAACACTTTTTCCTGCGCCTTTTCGCGCACGGAGCAGGTATTGAGCAGGATCACATCGGCATCTTCCGGCGTGTCGGTGCGCACCAGGCCATCGGAAGCGCCCAGCACGTCGGCCATCTTGTCCGAGTCGTACTCGTTCATTTGGCAGCCGAAGGTTTTAATGAATACTTTTTTCTGCATGGAGTCGGATGCTTATCGGTAAATGTGGCAGCAAATAAGTGGGCAAGCAAGTGTGGCGGAAAATAAGCCGGGCAGGGGGCTCGCGCTGTGCGCCGCTCGGGGTGGCAGGCGGTGGAGGACCGACCGGGCGCCTCTGGCTTCCCGCTGGCAGGCTCGCTGCAAGTTCAGGCCATAGTTTAGCGTAAATCGCCGGGGCGGGCCATGTCGTGCTTACCTTGCCGACAAGGTTGCCGCTTGCCTATGCCGTCATGTGTCGCGATGCTCCAAAGCATTTATTGCCCAGCGACACCATTGATTTGTAACAAGTTGCTGCAAAGCCTTGTGTGCGCGCGCCGGCGTCCTAATGTGTTGAAATGGCATCGTTGCCAAGCCAACCAGCAGCTTGATTGATATTTAACAATCAGGAAGTTTGCGCGAGGCGCAGATGCCGCGTGTTTGGGCTAGTATATTGCCTTATATGCAATTCATTTCAGTGGGTTGCACGTGCATTTACTCACGCGGCAGGTTGCGTACGTTGGCTGGGCGTGGCTGTGCGAGTCCTGTACAGGCAGTACGACAAGGGGGGAGGGCTGAATCCGATGGACAGACGTTTATTTGTACACGCTAAGCCAGCCTTAAGTTCGTATCGGCATTATTTTCTACATTCACCAGACGAGGAAAAATCATGGCACATCATGCATTAGCATCACAAGAGAGTTACAACCCGAATCACCTGCTGGACATTCTGCTGAGCAAGATGCAGCTGAAAAACGATGCAGCCCTGTCGCGTCTGCTCGAAGTGGCGCCACCCGTCATCAGCAAGATTCGCCACCACCGCTTGCCGGTCGGCGCTTCGCTGCTGATCCGCATGCACGAAGTGACGGGCATGAGCATCCGCGACTTGCGCGACTTGATGGGCGACCGCCGCACCAAGTATCGTTTGTCCGACGCCCAGGGCCGTCCAAAAGCGGAAGACCGCGGCGATGCGCAAGAATCGAATTACGCGCACTGATGTGGCGGTTGGACGCTGACCGTGCCGCTTGCTTGGCTGCCGGCGGCATGGACACACCGCAGTACCCTTGACGGCTTTCGCTTCGCGGCGAGAGCCGTTTGTGTTTGCGGCAATGCTTAGCTCAGCAGTGCCGAAGTGATTTCGTCGTAGCGCAGTTCCGTTTCGCGGAACAGCTGCAGATACGTGTCTTCGCTCAGGCCCAGCGCGTCCCAGGCCACCGGCGAGACGCGCGGCACCATGTCGTCGCCCGCCTGCGCCAGGTCGAGCGCGCAAACCAGCGCATTGGCCACGTGGATCAGCGACGCGAGGAAGCCTGCCCCCGGCGTTTCCGGCTGCAGGTAATTGGCCAGCGCCAGGCGCATGGTGTCGGAAAAATTCCAGTGTTCGGCCAGCGCCACGCCTGCCTGCACGTGGTCCACGCCCAGCACGGTTTGCTCCGCTTCGAGCAGGCTGCAATCGTGCGCCGCCTGGTAGGCGATCGCCTGCGCGTACTGGGCGGGAAAGCTGCTGACCAGCACCAGGCGGCCGATGTTATGCAGCAAGCCGGCCGTGAACGCGTAATCCTGGTTGAAGCGGATCTGCCGCGCCAGCACCTTGGCGCAGGCGGCCGTCGCCACCGAATGGCGCCAGAAGGCCTTGTCGTCAAAGCCGGGGCAGCGTCCTTCCGGGAAGCAGCCCGTGATGGCGGCCGACGTGATCAGGCTGCGCGTGGTCTGGAAGCCCAGGTAGGTGATCGCCTGCTGGATGGTGGTGGCTTTCACTTGCAAGCCATATTGCGACGAATTGGCCAGGCGCAGGGTTTTCGCCGTCAGCGCCTGGTCGTACGACACTTTTTTTGCCAGCACGGAAATATCGACGTCTTCCTGGTCGATGCTATTCAACAGTTCCATGACGACGGCGGGCAGCGACGGCAGGTCATCGAGGCGGGCGACGATATCGTCGAGCGTCAGCAGGGTGCTCATGCGGCCTCTCCCCTACCCAGGCGGTAAGCCGTGACATAGTTGCGCAGCAAGGTGGTGGCCGCGTCCAGGGGATCGTCCGGGTCGTGCTTGCGGAACAGGTAAGCCAGCCGTTCGCTATCGGCCGCCCGTTGCGCGGCGATTTCTTCCGGCGACGGTGGCGGCGCCTGGATCGGCAGCATGTCGATGTTGTGGCGCGGCATCAGAGCCAGCATGTTTTCCGTCAATACCGCGCCTTGCGGCAACAGCACTTGTCCATGCGCATCGAGCAAGACATCCGACAAGACCATGCCAGGACGAACTTGTTCCAGGGGGAGATGTTGATGCATGACCGTCATGACGACTCCTTAGATGATTGCGGGATATTACCATTGCCATGACGCAATGTCTCAACCTGTATCAAGGCCGTTGTGGAAAACGCCATTGCTGTAAATCTTGCCAATAAGCATGTCATACCGTACATTTGATTCAGGCTGTTGTCCGCTGACGTCTGTGCGCCCGCGCCGCGGGCTGGCGGCCGGCCTGGCCCGGGGAGTATCGATTGATGGTGAGTATCAAAGTCCGGCTGACCCTGCTTTTTGTCGTGATCGTCACCCTGGTGCTGGGCATTTCGGGCAGCTATACCCAATATACACTGAGCCAGGAACTCGAATCGGGCAGCGCGCGCCTGCGCAGCGGCGTGCTCACGCGCTTGCAGACCAGCTTGCCTTCCGCCCTGTGGGATCTCGATAAGTCCAAGGTCGACAGCATCGTCGCGGCTGAAATGCTGCCGCCGGAACTGGTCGGCATTCGCGTGTACGACGCCTCGGTCGGCCTGTTCGCGGGCGAAGTGCGCGACGCGGCCGGCACCCTCGTGCCTTTGACCTCCGACGTCGCCATGGGCGGCACGCCCGTCGAGGCGCCGCTGGTCTTCCGCGACGCCGTGGCCGCCGCCAGTGGCGGCAAGCCGGTGATCGTTGGCAAGGTCATCGTCAATTTCAGCCGCGCCCAGATCGATGCGGCCCTGCGCAGCGAAGTGCGGCGCAAGGTGCTGGAAGTTTTGCTGCTGGACATCATTTTGGTCGGCGCCCTGGCGCTGAGCCTGCGCATCGTCTTTGATCCCCTGAAACAGTTGCGTGACGGCTTGATCGACCTGGCCACGCGCGGCAGCGACGACGTCGAAGAGCTGCCGGAAAACCGGCGCGACGAGCTGGGCGACGTGATCCGCGGCTTCAACGCCGTGCAGCGCAAGCTCAAGTCCATCATCGAGGGCAGCCGCGAGGCGGAAGACATGGCGCGCCGCTCGCAGCAGGAGACGGCGCAGGCCATGGACGAGCTGCGCCGCGCGCAGGAATCATTGCTGCAGTCGGAACGCCTGGCCTCGCTGGGCAGCCTGGTGGCGGGCGTGGCGCATGAAATCAATACCCCGGTCGGTATCGCGCTGACCAGCGCCTCGGTGCTGAAGGAAGCCACCGATCACATCAGCGAGGCCGTGGCTGGCGGCAGCGTCAAGAAGACCGACATCGTGCGCTACCTGGAAACGGCCGGCGAGAGCGCGCGGCTGATCATGAACAATGCCTATCGCGCCGCGCACCTGATTCACAGCTTCAAGCAGATCGCCGTCGACCAGGTCAGCGAGGCGCGCCGTTTGTTCGAATTACGCGACTATATCGGTGAAGTGATCTCGAGCCTGCAGCCGACCCTGAAAAAGACGCGCATCCGCATCGATATCGATTGCCCGCCCGACATCATGCTCGACAGCTATCCGGGCGCGCTGGCGCAGGTGCTGACCAACCTGGTGTTGAACTGCGTCGAGCACGCCTTCGATGCGGACACGGCCGGCAACATCCATATCGGCGTGCGCCGCGACGGCGACGCGATCGCCATGCAGGTGCGCGACGACGGCCGCGGCATCGCGCCCGACATGCTCGACCGCGTGTTCGACCCGTTTGTCACCACGCGGCGGGGGCAGGGCGGCACGGGACTGGGCTTGAATATCGTGTTCAACTTGATTGCCAAGCAGTTTGGCGGCACCATCACGGTCAGCAGCATCCTGGGCCAGGGCGCGACGTTCCTGCTGCGCCTGCCCACGGTGACGCCGTTGCCGGAAAGCGCCAGCAGTCCGGCCTAGGCAAGGAGAAGAGACATGGCACAGCCAGAAAATAGTCAGCAAGTGGCGCTTTTGCGCGGGATCAATGTGGGCCGCGCCAAGCGCGTGGCCATGGCCGACTTGCGCAAGCTGCTGGGCGACCTGGGTTTTACGCAGGTGCGCACTGTACTCAACAGTGGCAACGTCGTGTATGACGGGGGCAAGGTGGCGCCGGCCGACGCCGCTGCCCGCATCGAGGAGGCGCTGGTGCTGAAACTGGGCGTGGCGGCCAGGGTGACGGTGCTGTCGGCCAGCCAGTTTGCCGAATTGATCGAACAAAACCCCCTGGCGCCGGCGGCCGATGCGGCCCGTCTGCTGACCTTGGTGCTGAACAATCCGGCCGACATCCAGCGTCTGGCGCCGCTCTTGCAGCAGCCGTGGCAGCCCGAAGCGCTGGCGCTGGGACGCTGGGCCGCGTATGCCTGGTGTCCCGATGGCGTGCTGGCCAGCAAGCTGGTGGCGGCGCTGGGCGTGCTGCTGGGCGATGGCGTCACCTCGCGCAACTGGGCCACCATGCAAAAATTGCATGTGCTGCTGAACGGGCCGGATGCGGCCGCCACATCCTCATTTGCCAAGGAGCATTGATGCCTTCCATTACAGGGACATTCGACGTCACCCTCACCCCGGAAACCTTGTCCGACACGGCCGCGCAATCGGGGCTGGCACGCCTGTCGCTGGCCAAGCGTTACCACGGCGCCCTCGACGCCAGCGCGCACGGCGAGATGCTCAGCGTGCGCGCCGCCGTGGCTGGCTCGGCAGGCTATGTGGCGCTGGAGCGGGTGGAAGGCAGCCTGGACGGGCGTCACGGCATTTTTTACTTGCAGCACAGCGGCAGCATGACGCGCGGCGCGCCCGCCTTGTCAGTGACGGTGGTGCCCGATACGGGGACGGAGCAGTTGCAAGGGCTGTCGGGCAGCCTGGCCATCCGCATCGAAGGCGGCAAGCATTATTATGACTTCACGTATGCGATTGCTGAAGCGCCATGAACTGGGATATCGTCAAGGGCGTGCTGATCCTGCTGGTCGCCGTCAGCGCGCTGGGCACGACCTTCGTGCTCATTTCCGCCTCCGGCACGGACAAGGCGGCCTGCATCGCGCGCGCCCTGAAATCAAACATTCCGGTGGGCAATATCGAACGGGTCTGCCGCCTGCTGGACAAATGATGGCGTCATAAAAAAACATTCCGCACCAGGCGGAATGTTTTTCAGCAATGCCGTGCCAGTGCCGGCGCCGTCAATTATCGAATTTTTCCTGTTTTTCGCCGTGCAGGCTCAAGGCCACCAGGCCTATTCCCACCAGCAACATCGAATACATGCTTGCTTCTGGCACGGGGGCCGGCACGCTGGCTTGCTGAGCGGGCGCGGCCGTCATGGGCCTGGGTGGCGCCAGCGCCGCATGACGCGCGCCTATGGTGCTCCAGTGCGGGGCCGTGCTCGCGTTGCTGCTGGCCAGCAGGCGTGCATACGGCAAGTCCGGTGTTTCCCAGCCGGGATTATTATTCAAGCTGATGCTTTCATCGATCGTCACCTGTTCGCCGGCTTCCTGCAGCTTGCCGGTCGCGGTGTCGCTGACTGCCGCCATGCTCCATGTGCTGGCCGACAGCGCCAGCAAGGCCACGCATAGGGGCGGATTGATTCCCATCTTGCTCTCCCTGTTGTTCACCGCGCGGCGCAGCCGAAACCGGCTTGCGCATGGACGGACAATTCGCCTGTACGGGGGCGTATCATGGTTTTTCTGCAGTATTCCCATTACAGCACAGATCGTGACAATTTTGATACGTTTATTTCCTGCTTATTACGAATATTTGTCATTTTGATAGCGCAAACATGATCGCTGCCGCACACTTTGCATGACTACGCTATCGCTGAAAAAAACACTGTTGTTTTTTTGTGCGAATCGCCAGCAGGAAAACAATATATTGATTAGTATATTGTTTGTCGCATGATGATCAATATGACCGCCTGTGGGAGGGCAAGATGGAAACAGTTGCAACACAACACGCCGAATACAAGCTCGACGCCATGCGCGGCGCGGCCTACAAGGCCAGTTCGCTGCTCAAGGCCATGGGCAATGCCGACCGATTGATGCTGCTGTGCCAGCTATCGCAGGGCGAGCATTGCGTCAGCGACCTCGAACAGAAAGTGGGCATCGGCCAGCCGACCCTGTCGCAGCAGCTGGGCGTGCTGCGCGAAGAGATGCTGGTGGCCACGCGGCGCGACGGCAAGCAGATCTATTACCGCGTCGCCAGCGCGCCCGTGCTGGCCGTGCTGCAAGTGCTGTACGCGCAGTTTTGCGCGCCGCTGCCCCCGTTCAACGACGAAGCCGACTGAGGCCCACCATGACTATTGCCTGGCAAAATTTCACGCCGTGGGCGTCGCTGGCCGGCGGCATGCTGATCGGCCTGGCGGCGGCGCTCTTGATCCTGTTCAATGGCCGCATCGCCGGCATCAGCGGCATCCTCGGCGGCCTGCTGCGCCCGCGCAGTGGCGACCTGGGCTGGCGCATCGCCTTTCTTGCCGGCCTGATCGGCACGCCCCTGCTGTACCAGCTGTGGCAAGCCTTGCCACCCGTGCAGATCGATGCGGGTACGCCCGCCTTGATCGTGGCAGGCCTGCTGGTGGGTGTGGGCGTGCGCTACGGCGCCGGCTGCACCAGCGGCCACGGCGTGTGCGGCCTGTCGCGCCTGTCTCCCCGTTCGCTGGCGGCCACCATGGCCTTCATGGCGGCCGGTTTCCTCACCGTCTATCTGTTGCGCCATCTATGATGAAAATCCTGTTCTCCCTGTTGAGCGGCCTCGTCTTTGGTCTGGGCCTGATCGTCTCCGGCATGAGCAACCCGGCCAAGGTGCTCGGTTTCCTCGACCTGGCCGGCGCCTGGGATCCGTCGCTGGCGCTGGTGATGGGCGGCGCCATCGGCGTGGCCATGCCGGCCTTCTGGCTGGCGCGGCGGCGCGGCACGGCGCTGCTGGGCGAGCCCATGCAATTGCCAACGTCGCGCCGCATCGACCGGCGCTTGCTGCTGGGCAGCCTGGCCTTTGGCGCGGGCTGGGGCGTCGCCGGTTTCTGTCCCGGCCCCGCCCTCGTGTCCCTGCTGGCGGGCCAGCCGAAGGCCTGGCTGTTTGCCGGCGCCATGCTGGCCGGCATGTTTGTCTTTGAAGTACTGGAGCGCCGCAAGCTGCCGGCGCCGGCCTGAGACGGTACAATCTGGCGCATCGCCACTCTGGATACCCGTTGACATGAAGACCGTGATTTTCCGCGCCGGCGCGCACACCGCCCTGCTGTGCAGCGTGCTGGCGCTGGCCGCCTGCGGCAGCCTGCTGAAGAAGGAAGCGCCGCCCGCTCCCGCCCCCGTGGCCGACGCCTTGCCCAATCCGCAAGTGTTGCTGCTGGGTGAAGTGCATGACAATGCGCAAGGCCAGCGCCTGCGCGTCGCCGAATTGCAGCGCCGCCTGGCCGCCGGCTGGCGTCCCGTCATCGTCATGGAACAGTTCGACCGCGAAAACCAGGCCTTGCTGACGCGCGCCGCGCGCGATTGCGCCGACCCCGATTGCATCATCCGCGTGATGGAACAGCCGCGCTGGGACTGGAGCTTGTACCGGCCCGTGCTGGACCTCGTCATCAGCTACCAGCTGACCCTGGTCGCCGGCAACCTGTCGCCGGCCGATGCCTCGCGCATCGTGCGCGACGGCATCCAGTGGGCCATGCCGCCCGCCATGGTGGCCACCTACCTGGCCGCGCCCGTGCCGGCCGACATCCTCGACGGGCAAGAGAAGGAAGTCCGGGCGGCCCGCTGCAACATGCTGCCCGACATGATGATGAAAGGCGTCGTCAACGCCCAGGTGGCGCGCGATATCTGGATGGCCAAGCTGATCCGCGACCAGGCGCCGCGCGACGTGGTGCTGATCGCCGGCAATGTGCATGTGCGCAAGGATATCGGCGTGCCACGCTGGCTGAAGCTGGCCGACCCGCAACTGAACGTGCGCAGCATCGGCTACCTGGAACAGGGCGTCGGCGGCTACCAGGGCACCTTCGACCTGACGCAAACGATGCCGGCGCAGCCGCGCCCTGACCCGTGCGCCAAGTTTAAACAATAATTACTGCTGCACCCGCACCACGGCGCTGACCCGGCTTGCCGTATCGAGCAGTTTCGGCAGGCTGTGTTCCAGCAGGTGCGCCACGGACGGCCCCGCCGTCTGCCCGCTGACGTTGATCGCCGCCACCACCTTGCCGGCCCGGTCGAACACGGGCGCGGCCAGGGCGATCAAGCCCTGTTCCAGCTCCTCCTGCACCAGGCACCAGCCCTGGCGCCGCACTTGCGCAATCTCTTCCATCAAGACCTCGATATCGACCTTGGTCGCCGGCGTGATTTTCAGCAGCGCCATCTTCGACAGCCGTTCGCGCAGCACCTCGGGCGCCAGGCCCGACAGCAAGACCCGTCCCATCGAGGTGCAATAGGCGGGCAGGCGGCTGCCGATGCCCAGGTTGATCGACATGGTGCGGTGCGCGGACAGGCGCACCACATACACGATGTCGTCGCCGTCGAGCACGGTGGCCGAGCACGACTGGCGCAAGGTCTGCATCAATTCTTCCAGCAGCGGCTGCGCCTGCGTCCACACGGGCAAGGACGACAGGTAGGCGTAACCGAGGTCGAGCACCTTGGGCGTCAGGCGGAACAGCCGTCCATCCGCTTCCACATAACCGAGATGCAGCAAGGTGTGCAGGATGCGCCGCGCGCCGGCGCGCGTCAGCTGCGCCCGCTCCGCCACTTCGCTCAGGGTCTGTTGCGGCGCCTCCGCGCCAAAACTGCGCAGCACGGCCAGGCCGCGCGCGAACGATTGCACATAGCTGTCGCCGGGACGGGGCGCGCCGTCGGCATCGGGGAGTTCTTCGGCGGAAAGGGGCGTGCTGCTGCGGTCGGTCATGGCGATTCCAATTGATCAAGGTGGCAATTATAGCCATGGCGCCGGCGAAAACGGCAAATTGACAAGCGCCCCGATCAGGCATATTCTCACGAATAAGTTCTAAATACGAATATTTGTTCGTTATTCGAACAAATAGCCGATGGTGTGATTGGGAGGAGACAGCAATGATCGACAAACTGCGTTCCAGCGTCCGTGATGCGCTGGCCGATATCCACGATGGCGCCACCGTCATGATTGGCGGCTTCGGCGGCGCGGGCCAGCCGGCCGAGCTGATCGACGGCTTGATCGCCCACGGCGCGCGCGACCTCGTCATCGTCAACAACAACGCGGGCAATGGCGACACGGGCCTGGCCGCCCTGCTGAAAAACGGGCAGGTGCGCAAGATCATCTGCTCGTTCCCGCGCCAGGCCGACTCCCATGTCTTCGACGCCCTGTACCGCGCGGGCAAGCTGGAACTGGAACTGGTGCCGCAGGGGAATCTGGCCGAGCGCATCCGCGCCGCCGGCGCCGGCATCGGCGGCTTTTTCACGCCCACCGGCTATGGCACGGATCTGGCCAAGGGCAAGGAAACGCGCGAGATCGACGGCCGCATGTATGTGTTCGAGTCGCCCATCCACGCCGACTTCGCGCTGATCAAGGCGGAGCAGGGTGACCGCTGGGGCAACCTGACTTACCGCAAGACGGCGCGCAACTTCGGCCCGATCATGGCCATGGCCGCCAAGGTCAGCATTGCTTCCGTGCACGAGGTGCTTGAGCTGGGCAGCATCGACCCCGAGCACGTCATCACGCCGGGCCTGTTCGTGCAGCGCCTCGTGCAAGTACCGCGCACGGCCACCGGCCCGGCCGGCTTCAAAGCCGCAGCTTGAGAAAGAAATAACATGAATAAATGGAATCGAGACCAGATGGCGGCCCGCGTGGCGGCCGACATCCATGAGGGCGCCGTCGTGAACCTGGGCATCGGCTTGCCGACCCTGGTGGCGAACCACTTGCCGGCCGGCGCCGACATCATCCTGCACAGCGAAAACGGCGTGATCGGCATGGGCCCGGCGCCCGCGCCGGGCGAAGAAGACTATGACCTGATCAACGCGGGCAAGCAGCCCGTCACCCTGCTGCCCGGCGGCAGCTATTTTCACCACGCCGACAGCTTCGCCATGATGCGCGGCGGCCACCTGGACATCTGCGTGCTGGGCGCTTTCCAGGTGTCCGCCACGGGCGACCTGGCCAACTGGCACACGGGCGCGCCCGACGCCATCCCCGCCGTGGGCGGGGCCATGGACCTGGCCATCGGCGCGAAAAAAACCTGGGTCATGATGGAATTGCTGACGAAGACGGGTGAAAGCAAGCTGGTGCAGGCGTGCAGCTATCCGCTGACGGGCATCGCCTGCGTCAGCCGCATCTACGGCGACCTGGCCGTGCTCGACCTGGGGCCAAACGGCGCCACGGTGGTCGAACTGGCCGATGGCCTGAGTTTCGAGCAGCTGCAAGCGTTGACGGCCGTGCCACTGACGGACGGACGTTAATTTAAATCACTTTCTTGGAGGAAAGAACATGACCCACGCATACATTTGCGACGCGCAGCGCACACCGTTTGGCCGCTATGGCGGCAGCCTGTCCAGCGTGCGCGCCGACGACCTGGGCGCCGTACCCATCCGTGCCTTGATGGCGCGCAACCCCGGCGTGGACTGGACGGCCGTCACGGATGTGCTGTATGGCTGCGCCAACCAGGCGGGCGAGGACAACCGCAACGTGGCGCGCATGGCCGCCTTGCTGGCCGGCTTGCCCGACAGCGTGCCGGGCGCCACCCTGAACCGCCTGTGCGGTTCGGGCCTGGACGCCATCGGCAGCGCCGCGCGCTTCATCAAGAGCGGCGAAGCGGGCTTGCTGATCGCCGGCGGCGTGGAAAGCATGAGCCGCGCGCCATTCGTCATGGGCAAGGCCGACAGCGCCTTTGCGCGCGGCATGAAAATGGAAGACACGACCATCGGCTGGCGCTTCATCAACCCCTTGATGAAGGCGCGGTATGGCGTCGATTCGATGCCGGAGACGGCGGAAAACGTAGCCAGCGACTTCGGCATCAGCCGTCTTGATCAGGATGCGTTCGCCCTGGCCAGCCAGGTCAAGGCACTGGCGGCGCAGCAGGTGGGCGTGTTCGACGGCGAAATCTGTGCCGTCAGCATCGCCCAGAAGAAGGGCGAGCCCGTCGTCGTCACCCGCGACGAGCATCCGCGCGCCACCACCTTGGACACCCTGGCCAAACTCAAACCCGTCGTGCGCGCGGACGGTACCGTCACGGCCGGCAACGCCTCCGGCGTCAACGATGGCGCGGCGGCCCTGCTGCTGGCTGACGAGGCCAACGCGGCCCGCTTCGGCCTGACGCCGCGCGCCCGCGTCGTGGCCATGGCGACGGCCGGCGTGGCGCCGCGCATCATGGGCATCGGCCCCGCGCCCGCCACCCTGAAAGTGCTGGCCATGACGGGCTTGAGCCTGGCCGACTTCGACGTCATCGAACTGAACGAAGCGTTCGCGGCCCAGGGACTGGCCGTGCTGCGCCAGCTGGGCTTGCCCGACGACGACCCGCGCGTGAACCCGAATGGCGGCGCGATCGCCCTCGGTCACCCGCTGGGCGCGTCGGGCGCGCGCCTGGCCATGACGGCCGTCAACCAGCTGCAGCGCACGGGCGGCCGCTATGCACTCTGCACCATGTGCATCGGCGTGGGCCAGGGCATCGCGCTGGTGCTGGAACGGGTCTGATTCCTCGCGCCCGCAGGTGAAAAAAGTTGCCGGCAGTACGTATTAACCCGTATGCCGGGCGGCTTTTTGACCCTGATCAAGGGCGTATGATGCAAAACCAGCACGGGCAATCCGGCTGGCATTGGCTTTTTTACACGAACAAGAAGACTGATATGACATCCCACGATACTCCGCATGACGTTGCGCAGCTGACTTCCCAGCAGCGCATCAAGGCCATCATAGGCGCTTCCTCCGGTAACCTGGTCGAATGGTTCGACTTCTATATTTACTCGTTCTGCGCGCTGTACTTTTCGCACGCCTTCTTCCCTTCCGGCAATCCGACCACGCAGCTGCTGCAGACGGCCGGCATCTTTGCCGCCGGCTTCCTCATGCGCCCCGTGGGCGGCTGGCTGTTCGGCCGCATCGCCGACAAATACGGCCGCCGCCAGTCGATGATGATTTCCGTGCTGATGATGTGCGGCGGTTCCCTGATGATCGCCGTCATGCCGACCTATGACACCATCGGCGCCTTCGCGCCATTCCTGCTGCTGGTGGCGCGCCTGTTCCAGGGCCTGTCCGTGGGCGGTGAATACGGCACCAGCGCCACCTACATGAGCGAAGTGTCGGAATCGGGCAAGCGCGGCTTCTTCGCCTCGTTCCAGTACGTGACCCTGATCGGCGGCCAGCTGCTGGCCTTGCTGGTGCTGGTGGTCTTGCAGCAACTGTTGACCCTGGAAGAGTTGCGTGCCTGGGGCTGGCGCATCCCGTTCGTCTTCGGCGCCCTGGCCGCCCTGGTGTCGCTGAACCTGCGTAAATCCCTGACGGAAACGACCACGGCCAGCGAGCGCAAGGACAAGGACGCTGGCAGCCTGCGCGGCTTGCTCAAGCACAAGCGCGCCTTCATCACGGTGCTGGGCTTCACGGCCGGCGGCTCGCTCGTGTTCTACACGTTTACCACCTACATGCAGAAATACCTGGTCAACACGGCCGGCATGGATACCAAGACGGCCAGCGCCGTCATGACGTGCGCCTTGCTGGTCTACATGATTTTGCAACCGGTGTTCGGTGCCTTGTCCGACCGCATCGGCCGCCGCACCTCGATGCTGTTCTTCGGCGGCCTGGCCACCCTGTGCGTGCTGCCCATCATGCATGCCTTGAAGGACATCAGCAGCCCGTACGCGGCGTTTGGCCTGATCATCATCGCGCTGGCCATCATCAGCTTCTACACGTCGATCAGCGGCTTGATCAAGGCGGAAATGTTCCCCGTCGAAGTGCGCGCGCTGGGCGTGGGCCTGTCGTACGCGGTGGCCAACGCCATGTTCGGCGGTTCGGCCGAATACGTGGCGCTGCAGTTCAAGGCCTGGCACGTGGAAGAGTATTTCTATTGGTACGTGACCGTCATGTGCCTGATTTCCTTCATCGTCGCCATCCGCATGCCCGACCCGAGCCGCTCGGGACTGTTGAAGTAAGCTTGCCGTAAAATGGGGGGACACTGCGGTGTCCCTTTTTTATCACCGCCTTTTTATCGTGCCGATCAGGAGTTTCCATGCCGTATGTCGTTCCCGCAGCCATCCAGCCCAGCGTTCCCGTCACCGCCAGCGCCGATACCTTTCCCGTCCACCGCATCTATTGCGTGGGCCGCAACTATGTCGACCACGCCAAGGAAATGGGCCACACGGGCCGCGAGGCGCCGTTCTTCTTCATGAAACCAAACGACGCCGTGCTGCCCGTGCCAGCCGGCACGACGGGCGAATTGCCATACCCGGCGCAGACGCAGGATTTCCAGCACGAGATGGAACTGGTGGTGGCCATCGGCAAGGGCGGCAGCGACATCGGCGTGGCCGATGCGCTGAGCCACGTGTGGGGTTATGCCGTGGGCCTGGACATGACGCGCCGCGACGTGCAGGGCGCCGCGAAAAAGCAGGGCCGTCCGTGGGAGACGGGCAAGGCGTTCGAGCACTCGGCGCCCATCGGCCCGATTACCCCGGCCGCGCAGGCGGGCGACGTCGGGCATGCCGCCATCACCCTGCATGTGAACGGCGAACTGCGCCAGGGCAGCACTATCGACATGCTGATCTGGAACGTGGCCGAAACCATCGCCGACCTGTCGACCTACTTTACCTTGCAGCCCGGCGACCTGATCTACACGGGCACGCCGGCCGGCGTGGCGGCCGTGCAGCGCGGCGACGAGCTGGTGGGAGCCATCGATGGCCTGGAGACCTTGCGCGTGAAAGTGGTCTAAGTTGTCAAGGAGAGCGGCATGATGAATGACACGTATTCTGTGGCACAACCCACGCGCGCCGGGATCGACGCCTTGACGGGGCCGGCCCTGCTGGAATTCGGCACGGGCTGGTGCGGCCACTGCCGTGCCACCCAGGCGCCGCTGGCGGCCGCGTTGGCGCAGCACCCCGGCGTGCCGCATCTTCGGGTGGAAGACGGCCCCGGCCGCGCACTCGGGCGGTCCTTCCGGGTGAAACTGTGGCCGACCCTGATCTTCTTGAAAGATGGCCAGGAAGTGGCGCGCCTCGTGCGTCCTCTCGACAGCGCGGAGATCGCCAAGGCGTTCGCCCTGATCGATGCGTAGACGGTTTCCATCATTTCTTGCCGCACCGCAGCACTGCGCGTATGATAAGCCGCTTACAGCAAGATCAACCGCATCCTTCGTGATGCAGCGCGATCATCGCCGGCCCGCTCCACCCGGAGGGGCCGCAGGCAAGGATTCACCACAAATGACCGACGCCGCGATGCCGACGCGCGGGTCTGGTACGGAATGCCTGGCGATACGCCGGGCCTGATACACGTCGCCCATCCCCTGACGCCTTTCCTGCCGTGCCCCGGGTAACCGGATGGCGCACGACCGTTGTTTCTCTGATCAGCACTGATCACGGCGCGATAGCGCGCGTTTGTTCACCGTTGTCTGCCGTTGCCTGCCGTTAACAACGGCGTGTTGCAGCATGGAATTTGTTTGTGAATTTAATAGCAAATTCACAGCAAATACGTCTGCGCACGGCTATGATAGGTGAACAATGCGCCTAAGTAATCGTCGGGAAATTATTGTAAATTTATGACGAACAGAAGCGGATGTGATGCAAGGCGGCTGTCGCGACGCAGTGCGAGCACTGCGAGCGGCTGCCAACGCAGCAGCGCGCCGCTTATGGAAGTCAGAAATAACAATAATTTACTGGCGCTTACTTTATACAACGTGCTGTGCTGCTGCCTGAAAAAACATCCAGAGAATGGCCTTTAGACACCCTCCCCAAGGAGCGCAGTAAATGAGCACCCCCCCCAAGAAAAATTCCCCCGGCACGGTGCTGTTCGCCAGCCTGATCGGCACCACCATCGAGTTCTTTGACTTTTATATCTACGCCACCGCCGCCGTGCTGGTGTTCCCGAAACTGTTCTTCCCCGCCGGCGATCCGTCGGCCGCCGTGCTGCAGTCGCTGGCCACGTTCGCCATCGCCTTCTTCGCCCGCCCCATCGGCTCGGCCGTGTTCGGCCACTTCGGCGACCGCATCGGCCGCAAGGCCACCCTCGTGGCCGCCTTGCTGACTATGGGTATTTCCACCGTCATCATCGGCTTGCTGCCGACCTATGCCGCCATCGGCACCCTGGCGCCGCTGCTGCTGGCGCTGTGCCGTTTCGGCCAGGGCCTGGGCCTGGGCGGCGAGTGGGGCGGCGCGGTGCTGCTGGCCACGGAAAACGCGCCGCCGGGCAAGCGCGCCTGGTACGGCATGTTCCCGCAGCTGGGTGCGCCGATCGGCTTCTTCCTGTCGGGCGGCATCTTCCTGCTGCTCAGCGAAACCATGACCGATGAACAGTTCTTCAGCTACGGCTGGCGCATCCCCTTCCTCGCCAGCGCGCTGCTGGTCATCGTCGGCCTGTACGTGCGCCTGAAGATCACGGAAACGCCGGACTTCCAGAAAGTCATCGACAAGAACGAAGTGGTGAAACTGCCGGTCGCCACCGTGTTCCGCCAGCATGGCCGCATGCTGTTCCTCGGCACCATCATCGCCCTGGCCACCTTCGTGCTGTTCTACCTGATGACCGTGTTCGCGTTGAGCTGGGGTACGACCAAGCTGGGCTTCACGCGCAAGGAATTCCTCATCGTGCAATTGTTTGCCGTGCTGTTCTTCGCCATGACGATTCCGTTTTCGGCCGTGCTGGCCGACCGCCGCGGCCGCCGTACCACCATGATCTGGGTCTCCGTCGCCATCGCCATCTTCGGCCTGGTGCTGGCGCCCATGTTCGGTTCGGGCGTGACGTGGGAAGTGACGCTCTTCATGGCCGTCGGCCTGGGCTTGATGGGCATGACCTACGGTCCGCTGGGCACGATGTTGTCCGAGCTGTTCCCGCCGGAAGTGCGCTACACGGGCGCCTCGCTGACGTTCAACCTGGCGGGTATTTTGGGCGCTTCGCTGGCGCCGTACATCGCCACCTGGCTGGCCACCAACTACGGACTGCAATACGTGGGCTATTACCTGTCGCTGGCGGCCGTGCTGACCCTGGGTGCGCTGTTGATGGTGGGCAAGCCACGCACGGGCAAGGAAGCCTGGCAGTAACACGCCTCTGATCCCCGAGCACCCGAAAGCCGCCAGCTGTACGCACAGCTGGCGGCTTTTTTTGTCGGTAAAACACCACGCCGCACGCCTGCCGAGATTCTTGTTGACAGTCAAAATCGGCTGGTGTTAAGGTGTGCACACGTGTGCAATGCAGTGCAAGTCTTGAAAAAGCACATCCCGGGACAACGACACCGCAAGATAGCGGTGCGGTCTGAAGTACCACAACGACAACAAACTTGGAGTGAGACGATGAAGATGCGCAATGTTGCGATCGCTATAAGCCTGGCCCTGCCGATGACGGCCATGGCCGCCGAGGAACGCCTGTCCGTGCTGTGTTCGGCCGACATGGAATGGTGCCAGCTGATGAAGAACCGCTTCGAGGCGGAAACGAAGATCAAGGTGTCGATGATCAGGAAGAGCGCCGGCGAGGCGTATGCGAAGATCCGCGCCGAAGCGTCGAACCCGAAATCGGACATCTGGTGGGGTGGCACGGGCGACCCGCATCTGCAGGCCGCCGCCGAAGGCTATACGGAAGAATACAAGTCGCCCACCCTGCCCAAGCTGCAGCCGTGGGCGCTCAAGCAGGCCGAGACGGCCAGGTACCGCAGCGTCGGCATCTACATCGGCATCCTGGGCCTGGCCTACAACGAAAATGTGCTGAAGAAGAAAAACCTGCCGCCACCCCAATGCTGGAAAGACCTTGTCAAGCCCGCCTACAAGGGCGAGATCGAGATGGCCAACCCGAATTCCTCGGGCGCCGCCTACAACGCGCTGGCCACCGTGGTGCAGCTGTTCGGCGAAGAGGAAGCCTTCGATTTCCTCGCGAAAATGGGCCAGAACGTCAGCAAGTATCCGAACGCGGGCGTGGCGCCTGGCGAGGATGTGGGCCGCGGCGAAGCGGGCGTGGCCATCGGCTTCATGCATGATCTGATGAAACTCACCGTCGCCGGCTTCCCCGTGAAAGTCTTGCCGCCCTGCGAAGGCACGGGCTACGAGATCGGCTCGATGAGCATCGTCAAGGGCGCGAAAAACATGGAGCAGGCAAAGAAATTCTATGAATTCGCCCTGCGTCCCGACGTGCAGAGCGAGGCCGTGAAAGCGCTGGCCTTCCAGATCCCGTCCAACGTGGCCGCCACCATTCCCGCCGCCTCGCCGCGCCTGGAAAACATCAAGACCATCAACTACGACTTCGCCAAGTATGGCGCGTCGGACACGCGCAAGCGCCTATTACAACGCTGGACGACACAAATTTATTCTGCCGGAAATTAAGGCGTCAAGACTGTCACCGTACCGAACCTGCCGCATGCCGCAACGGCCATGTCGGCGGGTCTACTTAGCTGGATAGAGACCTCATGAAAAAGATATTTTACGGCTGGCTGCTGGCCGCCCTGGCAGCGTTGTGCCTGTTGCCCTGGCAGCAGCAGGAAGCGGGACTGTTCGCCGGTGAATGGTTGCGCGACGGCCAGTTCTTCACGGAGCGTGGCGCACCGGCCGTGCTGCACCTGCTGTCGTTCGGCGCCTGGCCGCTGGGCGTGTTCTTCGCCCTGCTCGCCGCCAGCGCCGCGCTGGTGGCCGCCTATCCCCACCGCAAGACCCTGGGCCTGGGCCAGATCGCCATCGGCGGCGCCGGCATGCTGTGGCTGGCATGGCTGGGCTGGGGCCCGCTGGCCGCCGGCACCGGCCTGGGTTTCGGCGCGCTGCTGCTGGCCCTGTGCCTGCTGTTCCTCTTGACCTCGGGCGCCGCCGCCTGCGGCGTGTGCCGCGGCGACGCCTTCGTCGCCGGCGCCATCGGCCTCGTCATTTGCCTGATTTCCCTGTTCGTGCTGTTCCCCGTCGCGCTGATCCTCGTCAGCGCCGGCCAGCCCATGGATGATGGCGGCACGGGCGCCGCCGCCCTGGCGCGCCGCATGCTGGACCCGGGCATCTGGAGCCTCAATTGCGTGTCCGGTCCCGGCCGCTGCGGCGTGGCCTGGAACACCCTGGCGCTGGCCTTGCTGACGGGCGTGTCGGCCACCTTCCTCGGTCTCGTCTTTGCCCTGCTGGTGACGCGCACGAATGGCCGCTGGGTGCGCCCGATGCGCGCCATCACGATACTCCCCATCGTCACGCCGCCCTTCGTGCTGGGCCTGGCGCTGATACTGCTGTTCGGCCGCAACGGCGCCGTCACGGGCCTCGTCGGCGACCTGTTTGGCATCGGGCAAAGCCGCTGGCTGTACGGCATGACGGGTGTGTGGCTGTCGCAGATGCTGGCCTTTGCGCCCATCGCCTTCATGACATTGATAGGCGTGGTGGAAGGCGTCAGCCCTTCGCTGGAAGAGGCGTCGGGCACCCTGGGCGCGAGCAGCTGGCAAACCTTCGTCAAGGTGTCGCTGCCCTTGATGCGTCCCGGCATCGCCAACGCCTTCCTGTTGTGCTTTATCGAAAGCATGGCCGACTTCGGCAACCCGATGGTCTTGGGCGGCAACTTCCACGTGCTGTCGACGGAAATCTTCTTTTCCGTGGTGGGCGCCTCGAACGACCAGGGCCGCGCCGCGACCTTGGCCATCGTGCTGCTGACCTTTGCCGTGGGCGCCTTCTTCATCCAGAACCTGTGGCTGGGCAAGAAATCGTATGTGACGGTGACGGGCAAGGCCGACCACGGCGGCCACGCCTCGCTCAACCCGCGCCTGAAGACCACCCTGTGGACCATCGCCCTGCCATGGTTCGCCTTCACGGCCCTGGTGTATGGCACGGTGGTGGCGGGCGGCTTCGTGAACAACTGGGGCCAGGACAATGGCTTCACCTTGCGCCATTACATCGACGCCTTCGGCATCACGGCGGGCGCTTCCGGCTGGCACTGGACGGGCCAGGCCTGGCCGTCGCTGTTCACGACCTTGACGATTTCGGCCATCGCCGCCCCGCTGACGGCCTTTGTCGGCATCCTCTCGGCCTGGCTGCTGGTGCGCCAGCAATTCGCCCTGAAGAGCGCGTTCGAGTTCGGTACCATGCTCAGCTTTGCCATTCCCGGCACCGTCATCGGCATCAGCTACATCCTGGCGTTCAACTCGGCGCCCATCGAGTTGACGGGCACGGCGACGATTCTGATCCTGTGCTTCGTCTTCCGCAACATGCCGATGGGACTGCGCACGGGCATCGCCGCCATGCGCCAGCTCGACGGCAGCCTGGACGAAGCGTCGATCACCCTGGGCGCCAGCAGCTGGACCACCATGCGCAAGGTCATCCTGCCGCTGCTGCGCCCGGCCATCGCCTCGGCCCTCGTGTATGGCTTCGTGCGCTCGATCACGTCGATCTCGGCCGTCGTCTTCCTCGTCAGCGCCGACTATGACATGGCCACGTCCTACATCATCGGCCTGGTGTCGAACGGCAACTACGGCACGGCCATCGCCTACGCCACGGTCTTGATCGTCGTCATCCTGCTGTGCATCCAATTGATCCATTTGCTGGTCGGCAAGCGCCGCCTTCGCCGCGTCAGCGCCGAAAAAACGCTGCCGGCCGCCGTTCCCCACCTGGAAAAGAGCTACGCATGAACCACTTTACTATCCAAGCAACAGAGCTTGCCGCACTGGAATTCGACGGCGTCACCAAGCGCTACGGCAAGGCCCTGGCCGTGAACGACGTCTCGTTCACCATCGCGCCGCGCACCATGGTCACCCTGCTGGGGCCCAGCGGCTGCGGCAAGACCTCCACCCTGCGCCTGATCGCCGGCCTGGAGCGCGTCAGCGCGGGGCGCATCCTGCTGGCTGGCGAAGACGTCACCCTGACGTCGGCCGCCGAGCGCGACGTCAGCATGGTGTTCCAGTCGTATGCGCTGTTTCCGCACATGACGGTGCTCGACAACGTGTGCTACGGCTTGACCGTCTCGGGAGAGGCCAAGCCGCGCGCCATCGAGCGGGCGCAGGAAAGCCTGCGCCTCGTGGGCCTGGCTGATTTCGCCGCGCGCTTCCCCAACGAACTGTCGGGCGGCCAGCAGCAGCGCGTGGCCGTGGCCCGCTCGCTGGTGCTGCAGCCCAAGGTGCTGCTGCTGGACGAGCCGCTGTCGAACCTCGACACGAAACTGCGCCGCCGCGTGCGCGACGAGATCCGCGACATCCAGGTCAAGCTGGGCTTGACGGCCGTGTACGTCACGCATGACCAGGAAGAGGCGCTGGCCATTTCCGACCAGATCATCGTCATGAACCGGCAAGTGATCGCGCAAAAGGGCACGCCGCACGAGCTGTTCGAGTCGCCGGCCGACAAGTTCGTCGCCGACTTCATCTGCAACGCGAACATCGTCGACGGCGTGATCGAATCGGTGGCCGACGGCAAGGCCGTCTGCGTGATGGGCAAGCTGCGGCTGCGCCTGCCGTGCCGCAGCCAGCGCAGCGGCGAAGCCAGTTTCGCCGTGCGTCCGGAATCCATCCTGCTGTCGCCCGCGCAGCCCGACAGCGCCATGGTGGTGCGCGTGGCGCGCGCCACCTACCTGGGACGCGAAATGCAATACACGCTCGACACGCCCGTCGGCGAACTGTTTGCCGTCTCGCACGACTTGAGCCAGGTTTTCACGCAAGGCACATCGGTCGCCATGACCGTACACGAACATGGCGCAGCCATCATTGGAGGACAAGCATGACAGATATGACACAGGCAGCGGTACTGGCCGATGCGGCCACGCTGGAACGCTATGCCTATGCGCGGCACATCATCGGCCAGGCGGGCGAGATTGCGCTGGGCATGTTTCTGCGCCGCGCGGAACTGGTGATCGAGGAAAAGGGCTTGCAGGACATGGTCAGCATCGCCGACCGCATGGTGGAGGATTTCCTGCGCGCGCAGATCGCCGAGCGTTTCCCCGGGGATGCCGTGGTGGGCGAGGAGCGCGGCGGCGGGGCGTCCGATGCGCGCTGCGTGTGGGTCATCGACCCCATCGACGGCACGGCCTGCTTCGTCAACGGCATGCTGGCCTGGTGCGTGTCGATCGGCGTGCTGGTCGACGGCCAGCCCGCCATCGGCGCCGTGTACGACCCGAATGCGGACGAGTTGTTCCATGCCTGCCAGGGGCAGGGCGCGCACGTGACGGCGAAGGCGGGCGAAACGCGGCTGCGCGTGAACGACGTGGCCAGCTTGCAGGGCGGCGTGCTGGGCGTGGGCTTTTCGCACCGCGTGGGCACCGACACCTTTGTGCCGTTCCTGCTCGACGTGCTGGAAGAGGGCGGCATGTTCATCCGCAACGGTTCCGGCGCCTTGATGATCGCCTACGTGGCGGCCGGGCGCCTGATCGGTTATTTCGAGCCGCACATCAATTCCTGGGATTGCCTGGCGGGCATCGTGCTCGTCAACGAGGCGGGCGGGCGCTGCAATGATTTCCTCGCCGACAACGGCCTGGAAAAGGGCAACCCCATCCTGGTGGGCGGTCCCCGTTTGTATCCGCAACTGGCGGCGCTGGCGCTGCCGCGCTGTTAATCAAGCATCGTTCTGGAAAGGGAGGCCGGGCGTCCTGCGGTGGACGCGTGCAGGGGCAACACACTGTTGAGCATCATGAGTAATCCACAACCATAAAAACAGGCAGGAGACAAGATGAAAAACGGGATGAACACCATGCAGTTGAACAAAATCGCCGCGGCATTGTTGCTGGCCGTGCCGGCTTGCGCTTTCGCCGAATCGAGCGTCGTCGTGTACGGCCGCATCCATGCGGGCTTCGACCGTATCGAAACGTCGAGTTCGGCCACGGCGCCGCATGGCGAGTCCGTGTCGCGCGTGTCGGACAATTCCTCGAAGATCGGTTTCCGGGGACGCGAAGATTTGGGCAATGGCAACACGGCCTTCTTCCAGATCGAAGGCAATGCCAAGCTCGACGATGGCACGGGCGCCATCAATAGCAAGGATACCTTTGTCGGGCTGGAAAATCCGGCTTACGGCCGCATCGCACTGGGCCGCTTCGCCACGCCGATCCGTCAGATCAACGGCTATACCAACCGTTTCGTGGGAGAAGGCATCCAGGATGATGCCAACATTTCGCAGCTGGGCGGCGAAGGCTTCAACCGCCGCAGTTCGAATGCCGTCAGCTACCGCACGCCCGTGGTGCAAGGTTTCAGCGCCACGATTTACCGCGCCAGCGAAAACGAGGCATCGAATGGCGACCGCATCTATTCGGGCATCGTGCAATACGCAAACGGCCCCGTCAAGGGCGCCGTCGGCTATGAAAAGCACAAGGATTTGCGTCCCGGTTTCAGCGAAAAAATGTTCCGCGCCGTGGGCAATTACAACTTCGGCGGCGGCGACGTGGGCGTGGCCTGGAACCGCATGGTGTATGACGTGGCCGGCGGCGACTTGCAGCGCGACTACTTCACCATCACGGGCGCCTACAAGGCGGGCGGCGGTTCCTTCATCGGCCGGTTCGGCGTGGCAGGCGACGTGTCCGGCAGCGCGCCCAATGGCAGCAGCGTGACCATCAAGGCGACCACCCTGGTGCGCGGCGACGACAGCGGCGCCAAGCAGGCCACCCTGGGCTATGAGTATTACTTGTCCAAGCGCAGCACCGTGTATGCCTACTATACGCAAACGAATAACGACAAGAACGCCAACTACACGTTTGGCGGCAATGCCTTCGCCGCCACCAAGAAGGGGGCCAAGCTCAGCGGTGTGATGCTGGGCGTCATCCACCTGTTTTAACCTTTTTTGCCCGGATTTGCACACGTGTGCATTTTCGGGCAGCGTACTACGACTATCAAGGAGATGGAAATGATTCAAGTGGCATTGTTCGGCGCCGGCCGCATCGGCCGTATTCACGCTGGCAATCTGGTGCGCCAGCCCGGCGTGCGCCTGAAATACGTGGTCGACGTGCATGCGGGCGCGGCGGCGGAAGTGGCGGCCCTGCATGGCGCCAGCGTCGCCAGCGTGGAGGCGGTATTGGCCGACCCTGAAGTCAAGGCCGTGCTGATCGCATCGAGCACGGACACGCATGCGGACCTGATCGTGCGCGCCGCCGCCGCCGGCAAGGCCATTTTTTGCGAGAAACCCGTCGACCTGACACTGGAACGCGCGCGCGCCGCCGCCGCCGCCGTCAAGGAGGCGGGCGTGCTGTGCATGATCGGTTTCCAGCGCCGCTACGACCCCACGTTTGCCGCCGTCAAGCAGCGCATCGCGGCGGGCGAGATCGGCACGCCGGAGTTGCTTATCGTCACCAGCCGCGATCCGGGCCCGCCGCCCGTCAGCTACATCCAGGTATCGGGCGGCATCTTCAAGGATATGCTGATCCACGATTTCGACATCTTCCGCTGGATACTCGACGATGAAGCCGTCAGCGTGCACGCGACGGGCAGCTGCCTCGTCGATCCCGCCATCGGCGCGGCGGGCGACCTCGATTGCACGGCCGTGACCATCCGCACGGCACAAGGCCGCTTGTGCCAGATCAATACCACGCGCCGCGCCGCCTATGGCTACGACCAGCGCTTCGAAGTGCTGGGCAGCGCCGGCATGCTGCAGGCGGGCAACCACAAGCCGACGGAAGTGACGGCGTATGGTGCCGTCAACGTCAGCGTGGACCGTCCGGAAGATTTTTTCCTGGAACGTTACCGCGCCGCCTACGCCAGCGAGATGGCGCACTTTTTCGACGCCTTTGCCCACGGCGCGCCCCTGCGCACCACCGTCCACGACGGCTTGAAGGCACTGGAACTGGCCGAAGCGGCCACCGTGTCGTGGCGCGAGCAGCGCATCGTGCAACTGTCATAAAGAAAGAATGTCATGAAAAATAGCACTGAATTTGCCCGGGACCGCGCGCTGGACGTGATCTGCCTGGGCCGCCTGGCCGTGGATCTGTACGCGCAGCAGATCGGCAGCAGCCTGGAAGACGCGACCAGTTTCGCCAAATACCTGGGCGGCTCGTCGGCGAATATCGCTTTCGGCACGGCCCGTCTGGGCTTGAAGTCGGCCATGCTGTCGAAGGTGGGCGACGACCATATGGGCCGTTTCTTGACGGATACCCTGTCGCGGGAGGGTTGCGACGTCAGCCACGTCGGCATCGACCGCGAGCGTCTCACGGCCTTGGTGATGCTGGGCATCAAGGACAAGAACACCTTTCCGCTGATTTTTTACCGTGAGAATTGCGCCGACATGGCCATCGAGCCGGTGTCGGTGGATGCCGCCTTCATCGCCTCGAGCAAGGCGCTGCTGATCACCGGCACGCATTTTTCCACGTCCGCCATGCACGCCGTCAGCACCCAGGCCCTGCAACTGGCCCGCGCCAACAACGTGCGCACGGTGCTCGACATCGATTATCGGCCCGTGCTGTGGGGCTTGTCGGGCAAGGCCGATGGCGAAACGCGTTTCGTCTCGAACGACGGCGTGACCAGCCACTTGCAGGCGATCCTGCCGCAATTTGATTTGATCGTCGGCACGGAAGAGGAATTCATGATCGCCGGCGGCGGCGCGGACATCATGGACAGCTTGCGCGCCGTGCGTAAAGTGAGCGAGGCAACGCTGGTGGTCAAGCGCGGCCCGCTGGGCTGCGCCGTCATCGAGGCGGCCATTCCTGCCAGCCTCGATGCGGCTTTCAATTATCAGGGCGTACGCGTGGAAGTCTTGAACGTGCTGGGCGCGGGCGACGCGTTTCTCTCGGGCTTTTTGAAAGGCTGGCTGCGCGGCGAGGATTACGCGGCGTGCTGCCGCTACGCGAATGGCTGCGGCGCCCTCGTCGTGTCTCGCCACGGCTGCGCGCCGGCCATGCCGTCGCCCGTCGAGCTCGACTATTTCCTCGCCAACTCGGCCACGCTGAGCCGTCCCGACCAGGACGCCACCCTGGCGCGCCTGCACCGCACGACGGTGGCGCGCAAAGAGTGGAACGAGCTGTGCGTGTTTGCTTTTGATCACCGCACACAATTCTTTGAGCTGGCCCAGCAGGGAGCCAGCGATGAGGCGCGGATTGCAAAGTTGAAGCAACTGTTCGTGCAAGCCGTGGGCCAGACGGAGGCGGCACGCGGCTTGCAAGGCGGCACGGGCGTGCTGATCGATGACCGTTATGGCGTCGACGCGCTCAACGATGCGACGGGGCGCGGCTGGTGGATAGGCCGTCCCGTCGAGATGCCGGGATCGAATCCGCTGCAGTTCGATTGGGGCCGTTCGCTCGCGTCGCGCCTGACGCAGTGGCCCAAGGAACATGTGATCAAATGCCTGGTCCAGCTGCACCCCGACGATACGCCGGAAAACCGATTGGAGCAGGAAGCGCAGATCAAGGGCTTGTACGATGCGGCGCAAGTCACGGGCCATGAATTGCTGTTGGAAATTATCCCTGCCAAGTCGCTGCCGCAGCACGACGACACCGTGTATCGCGCGGTGAAGCGGCTGTACAACCTGGGCATCTATCCGGAATGGTGGAAGCTGGAAAGCATGTCGGCCAAGCA
>NZ_JAFLJN010000031.1:0-277 GCF_018682595.1 Janthinobacterium sp. JC611 | reverse complement strand
CGGCCTCTTTTCCCTGATAGCTCAGTTGGTAGAGCGACGGACTGTTAATCCGCAGGTCCCTGGTTCGAGTCCAGGTCGGGGAGCCAGAACATGTAGTTGCGAAAGGCCACGTTAAAAAACGTGGCCTTTTTGTTTGCGCCGCCGGGCCAGCTTGAGAGCAAGATAAGATTTTCCCTATGGGAATCTGGACAGCGCCAAGTTTGGCCTATATAATACGGCCTCTTTTCCCTGATAGCTCAGTTGGTAGAGCGACGGACTGTTAATCCGCAGGTCCCTG